>JANYEF010000495.1 GCA_025363325.1 Nitrospira sp.
CCACTCATGCGCGAAGAACATATAGGCGGGCTGCGGACGCGGGTCACAGGCGGCACAGATGGCAAGGGCGGAGGGGGCGGTCCTCTCGTCCTGCTCCTGCACGGCTTCGGCGCGCCGGGGGACGATCTTGTCTCGCTGGCCGACGTCTTGAGCGTGCCGGCCGGTACGAGATTTGTCTTTCCTGAAGGCCCACTCTCGTTGAGTTTTGGGCCGAGCGATGCACGCGCCTGGTGGCTGATCGACATGGCGCGCATTGCAGCGGATCAAGCGGCCGGTCGGGTGCGTGATCTCTCGCAAGACATTCCCCAAGGCCTCGCTCAGGCGCGCGAGACGATGCTGGCGTTCCTCAAAGAAGTCGAACACAAATTCGGCGCGGACCCGCGCAAGACCATTCTCGGGGGATTTTCCCAGGGCGCCATGCTTTCTTGTGATGTGATGCTCAGAACGACGCAGCCCTATGCCGGGCTGATCCAACTGTCCGGAACGCTCCTCGCCACACAGGAATGGGCTCCGCTGCTCCAAAAACGCAAAGGGCTGCCGGTCTTTCAAAGCCATGGGATGCAAGATGAGATCCTGCCGTATGGAGGGGCAGAAAAGCTGCGAGACACATTGACTCACGGAGGGCTCGAGGTCGAATGGCACAGCTTCCGTGGTGGCCATGAGATTCCAAGAGGCGTTCTGCAACGGCTGGGAACGTTCATCACCAAGGCGGTCACTCAAATATGAGTAGCCTGCACCTGTTCGAACTCGCAGCAACCGACGGCAAGCTGATTCGCGGTGATCGCGTCACGGGCAAGGATCGTCAGATCCTGTTCATCACCGGCTTCCTCTCGAAACGGTGGGGTAACAAGAGCAAAGCGCTGGCGCAGTGGTGTGAAGAGAAGGGGTGGGGTTTCTGTTGCTACGATGTGCGAGGTTTCGGGGATTCGGAAGGACGCTTCATCGACTACACCCTCTCAGATTGGATTGCCGATGCGCGAGCAGTACTCGATCTCATCAAGAGCGGTCCGCCGATTACCGTCGTCGGCAACTCACTCGGCGGCTGGATTGCCTGGCTCATGGCGCAAGAGCGTCAGGAAATCGAGCGGCTGATTCTCATCGCCCCTGCGTTCAATATGATGGGAGTGCGGGCGAAATCTATTGATCCTAAACGGCAGCATGATTGGCACACGGCCGGCTGGATGCCCTGGGACGACGAGCCGGCGCATCGGGATTTTCCTCTCGCCTGGAAGTGGGTTGAAGAGAGCGAGGCCTATTGGAAGACGAGTTTCGACCGGCTTCGGCCGGTCAGCACGGCCATTCTCCACGGCCAGCAAGACAGCGTGATTCTGCCGCAAGGCAGCAGCCAGTTCGTTGAGCAGCTGCAGTCCCTGGCTCCCTCGTTTCCCATCGAACTCCATCTCGTTCCAGGCGACCATCGGCTGAGTAGTCCCGAGCATCTGGACACTTTTCGGCGTCTTGTACTCGACACGCGCGAGAGGCGAGACCGGGGGGGACCGTGATCTGAAGTTCAAAGCTCTGGGTTCGAGGTTCCAAAAACCTCGAACTTCGAACCCTCATTTGTCCCGCACGTTCACGCCGCTAAAGAGGAGGGCGAGATGCTTGTCTTGATCCATAGAGAATGCGGTGGTCTGGCGATAGAAGACTCGTCCGTCGGAGAAGTCTGCGCGATCCCCATCGACCGGTTTCCCTTTTCTTGTTTCACCTGCCTTGAAGAGATCGACGACGAATCGGAAGTCCGACTCTCCGAGGAATTGGGTATGTGACGAGCCACGCGCTATGGCGACTTGCCGACTATATCGGTATCGAGCATGTCGGCCTACGTCCAACTGAACCCTTTGGCACGACCCCGTCCTCAGTGGAAATGTTCGACAGATCCAGGGTAAGGTGTCACCCGGTCCATTGCATAGATAAGAGATCAAACATGTCATCATCACGACAACATCACAGCGGGCCTGATTCAGAGGGTCCTGACGTTCCTGAACCGTCCCATGCCGAGCGGGCCAAGACGCTTGTGTACTTACAGTCAACGGGTGGTCTCTCGACGCTCTCTCGCAAGCAGCCTGGCTGGCCCTTCGGGTCGGTGATGCCCTACGGGTTGGACGATGAGGGGCAACCGGTCTTTCTGATCAGCACGATGGCGATGCATACGCAAAATCTCCTGGGCGATCCACGGGCGAGCCTGCTGGTGACACCGCCTGAGAGCCGCAGCGATCCGCTGGGTGCGGCCAGGGTGACGTTGATGGGGTCGGTGACCAAGGTGCCGGAGGAGGAAGCCGTCGAGGTTCGCGAACGCTATCTGGCACGCCATGCCAATGCCTCCTATTGGGTAGACTTCCAGGACTTTGGTTTTTTCCGCATGGCACTGGCGGATATCTATTTTGTCGGGGGATTCGGGTCGATGGGTTGGGTTATGCCGGACGACTACGCGGGGGCGGCCGTGGACCCGCTTGCGGATGAGGCCTCGAACCTCATCCGTGAATTTAATACAGAGCAGGCGGAGACGTTGCTGCTACTTGCCCGTGTGTTCGGCAATGTAGAGGCGCAGCAGGCGACGGTGACCGCATTGGACCGGTTGGGTTTTCACCTTCGGCTCACCACGCCAGGCCGAATGCAGGGTGGGCGGGTGGCCTTTGCCAACCCCGTACGCAACGCGTCGGAGGTCAGGGCCGGCCTTGCCGGCTTGGCCGTTCAGGCAAACGCGGGACATCAGGCTCTGCATTCGCTGTAGTAGGTGCGGGCACACGTTCCTGTGAGCGTCCGGCACGATGGTTCTTTTCAACTCACCAGTTCATCACTAGGTAGGGGAATTCATGGCGACCACCAACGACAAGCAAGTCATTTTCTCACTCGTCAATGTCGGCAAGGTCTATCCGCCGAAGAAGCAGGTGCTGCGCGAGATCTATCTCGGTTTCTACTTCGGCGCGAAGATCGGCGTGCTGGGTCTCAATGGATCGGGGAAGAGTTCGCTGCTCAGGATCATCGCTGGGACAGACCCGAACTACACGGGAGAGATCACCCGTTCGAAGGGTTACAGCGTGGGTCTGCTTGAGCAGGAACCGCAGCTCGATCCGGACAAGACGGTGAAAGAAATCGTCGAAGAGGGCAAGAAAGAACTCGTGGCCATGCTGCACGAATACGACGCGGTCAGCAACAAGATGGGCGAGGCCACTCCCGACGAACTGGAAAAGCTCCTTGAGAAGCAGGCCCAGCTGCAAGAAAAGATTGAAGCGGCGAACGGGTGGGAATTGGATAGCGTGCTTGACCTGGCGATGGACGCACTGCGTTGTCCACCGCCGGATGCGAAGATTGGGGTGCTCTCCGGCGGCGAGAAGCGTCGGGTGGCCCTCTGCCGTCTCATGATCCAAGAACCCGACATCCTGTTACTCGAC
>JANYEF010000520.1 GCA_025363325.1 Nitrospira sp.
GGTGTTCAATGAAATCGTCCGATTCCGGCGCTTTGCGCGCAAATATCGCAGCCCGACAAAGATTTCGTAGGGGAGGGCCACCGTTATTTCTCGGGTCTCAGTTGGGGGAAAAGGACCACGTCGCGGATCGACGCTTGGTTGGTAAAGAGCATGATCAGCCGGTCGATGCCGATGCCTTCGCCCGCGGTCGGCGGCATGCCATACTCCAAGGCTCGGAGGAAGTCTTCATCGACCAGATGCGCCTCTTCGTCGCCCGCCGCCCGCTGCGCCGCCTGTCCTTCAAACCGTGCCCGTTGATCCAGTGGGTCGTTCAACTCTGAAAAGGCGTTCGCGATTTCTCGTCCGGCTATGTACAGCTCGAAGCGATCGGTCAATGCGGGGTTTGAATCTTTGCGCCGGGCGAGCGGAGAAATTTCAATCGGGTAGTCGGTAATGAAGGTCGGCTGTATCAGATTTGGCTCGACCGTTTCCTCGAAGATTTCGTTCACGATATTGAAGAGCGGCCATTTCGGATCGACCACAATGCCCAGATTTTTGGCCGCCGCAATCGCTTGATCCTTATCCTGCAGGACGGAAGGATCGAGGTGATTCACCTCCAGAATGGCCTGATGATACGACCAGCGGCGCCACGGAGGTGTGAGCGTGATCTCCTTGCCCTGATAGTCGATGACCGTTTTGCCGAAGATCTCATGCGCTAACGAGGAGACAAGCTCTTCCGTGAGGATGATCAAGTCCTGATAGTCGGCATAGGACACGTAGAATTCCAGCATCGTGAATTCTGGATTGTGAATCGTCGAGATGCCTTCATTTCTAAAATTGCGGTTGATTTCGAACACGCGAGGAAAGCCACCCACGATTAACCGTTTCAAATAGAGTTCCGGCGCGATGCGGAGATAGAGATCGACGCCGAGTGCATTATGATGCGTGACAAAGGGTTTGGCCGCTGCGCCTCCGGGAATTGGATGCATCATCGGCGTTTCGACCTCAAGGAAGCCTCGTTCGATTAAGAAGGCGCGAATGCCGGCGATGATTCTGCTGCGCGTGGCAAAGATGCCATGGACCTCGGGATTGGCGATCAAGTCGACATAGCGCTGCCGGTAGCGGGTTTCCACATCCGTCAACCCGTGCCACTTTTCTGGAAGCGGTCTGAGGGCTTTACTCAGAAAGGTCAGCTGGGTGACCTCGACGGTGAATTCATTGGTCTTCGTGCGAAAGAGGGTGCCGGTCACGCCGATCCAATCGCCCAGATCAAGCTGTTCGGTGACGAGATAGGCCTGAGCTGAGAGATGATCTTTTTTGAGATAGACTTGAAGCCGGTCGGATCCGTCTTGCAGCACTGCGAAGCCAGCCTTACCGAATCGCCGCAGGGCGACGATGCGTCCTGCAAAGGTACAGGAAATCTTCTCTTCTTCCAGGACCTCTTTGGTCTTTTCAGCATGGAGTGTGATCAGTTGGCCAGCGCGATCTTTTACTTCGAATCGCGTGCCGTAGGGTGCCACGCCTGCCTCGCGCAGGGTGTCAAGCTTTTTGATGCGCTGTTGCTGCTGTTCGGTCAGTTCGTCCATGAATGTGCGCCTCTACCAACCTTCTTTCCCCGGTCAGCTATCGAACTCGTCTGCTCCCGACTGTTGATAGCTGAGAGCTGTTTTCCCAAGCTGCTTCATCTTCAGATAGGCCTCGATGAACCCATCCACATCACCGTCCATGACGGCGGCTACCTGGCCCACTGCATGGCCGGTCCGGTGATCTTTCACCATTTGATAGGGCTGGAACACGTACGAGCGGATTTGGCTGCCCCAAGAAATATCCTTTTTCTCGCCGACGATTGCGTTGAACTCCGCCTCTTTCTTTTTCAGTTCCAGTTCATAGAGTCGCGCCTTTAAGACCTTCATCGCGCCATTGCGGTTCTGGAGCTGTGACCGCTCGTTCTGACATTGCACCACGATCCCGGTCGGCAAGTGAGTCATGCGGATAGCGGTCTCGACTTTATTCACATTCTGGCCGCCGGCGCCGCCGGCCCGAAAGGTATCGATCCGAAGGTCTTTGTCTTCGATCACGAGGTCGATCTCGTCATCCACCTCGGGATAGACGAACACTGATGCAAAGGAGGTATGCCGCCGCTTGTTCGCATCGAAGGGTGAGATGCGGACCAGCCGGTGCACGCCTGCCTCGGCCTTGAGATAGCCATAGGCATAGGCCCCCGTTATTGAAAGCGTCACACTCTTCACGCCCGCTTCTTCACCAGGGAGCAGGTCCAACGTTTCGACTTTGAATTTTTTGCGCTCGGCCCAACGGACATACATGCGGAGCAGCATCTGAGCCCAGTCCTGCGATTCCGTTCCCCCGGCGCCTGGATGGATCGCCACAATCGCATTGTTGGGGTCTAGTTCGCCCGATAGCAGAAGCTCAAGCCGTAGGGCGGCGAGCTTCGGCTCAAATTGATCCAGCTCGGACGTCAACTCCTTCGCGAGTCCAGCGTCGCCGCTTTCTTCTGCCAGCTCAAGTAATGCGCCAAGATCGTTCATCTTCCCATCGATTTCACGCCACTGCTGTAGTTCGCGCTCAATCGTGGACTTCTTCCGGCTGATCTTGGCGGCTTTCTGTGCGTGGGTCCAAAAATCAGGCTGCGAGGTCTGCTCTTCCAGATGTGCCAACTCGGTCGTCATGCGAGCGAAGTCAAAGATGCCCCCGTAGTTCCGATACCGATTGATCAACGGCCCGAACGCGAATCCGTATCTCATCTAACATGGAGCGATCCTTTCACATTAAATCGGCGTGGCGGCTACTGCGTCGGGTTCAGATCCCTTGGTGCGGAAATAGCTGAACAACCACAAAAGCGCACAGATTATAACACAGCCGTAGGCAAACACATCGCCGTATCGGCTGTAAAATGTCTGCGGGCGCCAGACCTGCATCGGGGCCTGCATCGCCTGCTCCGTGAAGATCGGCGTCGCTTCGACGATGCGTCCGAACGGATCGATGAAGCCGGAAATGCCGGTGTTGGCTGCGCGGGCAAAGGCCAAATGATTCTCGACCGAACGAAACACCACCATCGCGAAATGTTGCGAGGGCGCAGACGAGCGACCAAACCAGGCATCGTTCGTCACGGTCACCATGAACTCCGCCCCATTCGCGGCGAATTGGCGCACCAGATTCGGAAAGATTACTTCGTAGCAGATCGCCACACCGAATTGAACCGGTCCCGGCGTCACCCCCACCATGCCTGCAGCCGCAGACCGGGGCTTCGGCGTCATGGTCAAGATCGTCGGGCCAGGCCCTGCTTCGAAATCCCCGATCCCCTCTACCAATTTGTCGAGGAAAAACAGGAGCGAAGATTTGAACGGAATATATTCTCCGAAAGGGACCAGATGATGTTTGTCGTAACGTCCCAACAGCTGGCCATCTGGGGAGAGGAGATACGCACTATTCAATAAATACGGCCGACGATCAGGATAGAAACGCAGGGCGGGGCTTCCAAACAAGATCGGCGCCTGGGCTCGATGTGCCAGCGCGATGAGTTGCAGCTGATAGACCGGTTCACGCTCAAAGACGAAGGGTGTTGCTGCCTCCGGCCAGACGACCAAATCTGTGGTACTGCCGAGTCGTCCAGTCAGCCGGTCAAAACGTGCGAGGGTCTCTTCTCGATAGGCGGTATCCCACTTCACCGCCTGATCGACGTTCGGCTGCACCACTCCCACGCTGATGGACGAGCGGGGAATATCAGAAAAAGGCGCTCCAGATAACGTCCCAAGACCATATTCCCACGAGAGCGTCACCAGCAGTACCGTCACCGCCACGAGTTCCCAGGGTAGCCTTGCTGGACGGAACCCCCGGAGCAGCGGCATCAGCCGGGACAGTAATTCAGTCAGCGCGACATTCACCAGGACAATGAGGAACGAGACCCCATAGACCCCCATGTGATCCGCAATCTGAATCACTTCAATCTGACGATATTGAGAGTAGCCGAGGAGACCCCAGGGTAATCCGCTCAGAACATACGTCCGGATCAGTTCGAGGCTGACCCACAAGCACGGAGCCGCAAAAAGACCATAGCGAGGAATCAGGGTCTGAAACCAGACGGCCCCGGCAGAATAGAGGCCGACATAGAGGCCGAGATAGGCCGTGAGCAGCAACATGAGGCCATAGCTGATCACCAGCGGGACCTTGCCGTACGTGGTCATGGCCGTCACCACCCAGGACATCATGCCGGTAAAGGCAATCGTGCCGGAGAGCCAGCCGATCCAAAACGCCTGCGTCTTGCTCCTGCCGTCCAATGCCCAATGCAAGGGCACGAGGGCAATCCAGGCCAACAGTCCGAGATCAGATTTCGGGAAACTCAGCGGGACGAAAAGCCCGCTCGCGCCGGCAAGGACGAGTGAGCGCGCGAGGGAATGGGTCATGAGTCGCACCTTAGCGAAAGCCGGAGATGGATGCAACTTTCTGCTCGGTTCGACAAGGATCTGCTCGCTCGAACGTCATCACAGGCGAGGAGGGAGATTTGGGGTTGACGGACACCCGTTGAGCACCTATAAGTACGAGTGACAATCTGGCATCCGAACCCGCGTGAAGAGATGGAACAGACCAAGGTGATAGAGCCAGACTATCTTGATCCTGACGAAGTAACGCGACCAATGATCACGACAAATTAGGAGGGTATGCCATGGATCGAAGAGTTATCGGCCTGAGTCTGAGCCTCATGCTTCTCTTTGCGGGCTGCGCTGGTAAGAACGTCTCGTCCTCGTCTGGCGATCAGTCCAGTCGGGCCAAGACCGAGGCGATCCAGCCTGACGCAATCAAGACAGTACCGCTGGAGCGCTCGTTTGACGGGCCATCTGGCAACCTGCCCTCCAATCTCTCGATCGCGCCGAGCACAGGCTCCGGCGGCAATGCGTTGGGCGATGTGTTCTTCGATTATGACCAGTTTCAAATCCGCAAGGATGCCATGCCGGTGTTGGACGCCAATGCCGGATGGCTTCGCGCCAATGGGAGCAAGACCGTCCTGATCGAAGGCCATTGCGATGAGCGCGGCACCTTGGCGTACAACCTCGTATTGGGCGAGAAGAGGGCACGCGTCGCCAAGAAGTACCTCCAGGACCTGGGCGCCCCGGCCGCGCAACTTCAAACCACGAGCTACGGAGAAGCGAGGCCCTTCTGCAGGCAGCAGAACGAAGACTGTTATCAACAGAATCGTCGCGCGCATTTCGTGACGAAATAACAATAGCAGTCGTCTCAACCTGAAATCTCGCCATACATGTCAGCCCATGGCATCACGAAGGAGGGATATGTGAGGCACTATCAATTCATAGGGATCGGGCTTCTGGGAATCATCTTGTCGTCCGGCTGTGCAGGCAAGGGCGAGCGCATCGATCTCAAGGTCCCCCTCACGAGTGGGGCCGACGAGAAGGTTGCCGCAATGAGTTCCGCAACCGTTGCGATTCTGTCGTTTGAAGACAATCGCACCGACCGATCGCACCTCGGCACCAGACTTCACTTATGGGGCGGGGAGAGTCACTTCAGCCTCCCCAGCGGCACCCTCGGTGAGGCTACGGCACGGGCCTTCGCTGACTATCTCAAGGGGAAAGGCTGGAACGCGACCGTCGCCAAAGGCAACGAAGCAATCGGAGCAGACATGACCATCACCGGCAAACTTGTCGATGTCGGCGTCGATGCCAAGAGTGGCATCGGACAGACCACCCTCAACGCCAAAAGTCGAATGGTCGTCCAAGTGAAGAATCACGCTGACGGCAGTCAAGTCCGTGAGACCCTCACCAGTACCGGGACCAACCAGGTCTTCTGGTTCGACCCAGAGGATGCACAGGAGTTGCTCAACGAGCTGTACAACAAGAATTTCGAGAAGTTCGTGACCGACACCACACTCGACGGCAAGATCCTCAAGCTCAAGTAGTGGAATTCTCCCCTCTGAGTGGGGACTCGACGATGCCGGAGCCAGCCATCGTTATCGCTGCAGAATCGTTTTCGAGACCGGAGTCCTGAACATACATGGAACGTCGCCAACATCGGCGGGTGCCGGTACAGGTGCAGGGATTCCTGTTGGGGAACTCGCACGAGACCGAAGCGGTGACCCTTGACCTCTCAGTCAGTGGCGCCCAGTTTGAGTGTGATCTCGAACAGGCTGCGGAAAAACCATTGTGGCAGGATGGAAACTCAATGGTTCGCTCATTTAGGACAACCGGAGAACACCGCGCAGGATGCTCAAAAAGGCCGTCCAGCAAGGCCGCAGTGAGCGAAGATGCGAGGCGTACGCTTCGGTACGTTGAGCTTCTGAGCGATGCGAGAACGATGCTGGCGGACTTTTTCAGCATCCTGTTAAGTCTACCCCGGCAAGGTGATCCGTGTGCGACTAGTCATTCCCGGCGCAGAAAAACCGGTCTCGATCGAAGACGCGCGCGTGCAGTGGGTCGGTGAGGACACCTTCGGGGTCTCGTTCCAGAACATCCGACCAGCTGAACTCGATGAACTCGAGCAGCTTATCGACGAATACAACGAGGCCGAAGGCAGCGGCCACGCATAACGGGATGGCCCGCGCGAGACAGGCGCGGAAAGGCGAGGGTTCGAGGTCCGAGGTGTTCAGAACTTCGAACCCGGAACTTCGAACTTCAGATCGAGCCTGTCGCGCGCGTGTAATCCCATGCGACGGCACTCCACGCTGGGCTCTCTCAGTCCGATGGAGTTCGAAATGAAGGCCGGATGAGCGTCAGTTGGCGTCAATTACACCGGCAGCAGCCCAGACACAATCTCCGTAAACGCGGTATGAGCGCCGTCGCCTTCCGTACCCGTGAAATCGTCGACATTCGTGGTGCAAAGTCAAGCAATGACCCCATAGCTTTTCTCCATGGTGCCACGGCATTGACGCTGTGAATCCAGGTTTCCACGGCTTGACTTGCCCCAATCGAGGGGATACAGTCCCCGGCATGCAGAATGCGAAGCGATCGTCCAAAATGACGAAAGCTGAATTGATCCGGCGAGTCAGTTCGGGTGCCTTGCCTACCGATACGGTGCTGACCGATCTGGCCAGGGAGCTGCATGATTTTGAGGCCAAATACCACATGCGCTCAGAGGTGTTTCACGCCCTGATCGTGGGCACTCCGGCCGAAGACACGCCGGATTTCATCAACTGGGCCATGTGTTATCGCAGCTACTTCCGCACACTTCAGGCAAAGTTCTCGTTGAAAACCCTGGCTCCCTATGCCCGGTGAGGGCCAGGAGCGGGCCCTTCTGATTGATCGCTGCTGGTCCATTTATCTCCTACTCACCGAACACGTCTCAGTTCCCTCAGCCTTCCATGAAGAGTTTCCGATCCTCGTGGAGCGAGCCACACACTCCGGCCTCTTCCACCTCACCGTGCGCCTCTCGGACGAGAATTCGCTCTACATCAGGGAGGAATACCAAGTCACTGGCCATCAACTGCACGTTGGCAGCTACAGCTACACCCTGACCGGACCAGGCGGCGCCCCGCTCTTTCGAGCCGATCCCCTTCCCCACCATCGCACGGATCACCGGAAGCGTCCCCTCGCTGCCTTTCCCCATCACTTGCACGATCCCAGGGGCCGTATCTTGTCGTTCAGCGGAGAAGTCAGCGACTTCATTGCACTCGTGAAACAGCACACGAACCAATCCAGGTGAACGTCGAGCTACGACCCCATCTCTCTTTTCCGTGGGCCAGTGAGATGCGCGTCGCGGTTACAGAGCCTCGCGTCACACTGGCCTTGGGCCACAATAAGTCAATAGTCAAGCTTGACCCCAACTTCCTCCTCCTGTAACCCCAAGCGGCGGCACTCCACGCTGGGCTCTCTCAGTCCGATGGAGTTCGAAGTGAAGGCCGGATGAGCGTCAGTAGAGGCAGGTGATGGTGCGATGCAAAGTCAATCAATGAGCCCATATCTCAGCACTGACGGCCTGCGAGAGCTACCTGCTGATAGGATTTATCCCCATACTTCTGATTGCCACAGTCGCCTGTGTTCTCCGCTGGCGTCTGTTCAACGCCTTGCTGCGCTGCGGCCTTCACGATGGTGACAAATGCTACGACGCTTCGGGCCCGTCCGCACCAGCTGACGTTGGGTTGCTGGCCGGTAATTTTTCTGAATCTGAATAGGCTGGTGCGTTACATTCGTACCCGATGGCATCTGCCCACTTAAAGTGATCCTCCTTGAGTATCGCTCTTCCCAATTCTTCTACATCTTTTTGGTTTATCGACATAATCCAATAACCATATACTTGGCGGTTTCAAGTTCCAAGTGCAACGGGTGCTTGACCCCCTCCACGTATTTAAACGGAACCCACATCACCACTTTGCCTGCCGCATCGAGAGCTTTGGGGCCGTAGGTCACTATCGAGTTCCCAGCGCGTGAGATCGTGGTTCGCAATACGTTATAGGCATTAGAGGTTAGAGCCGCTTGGCTCGTGAGGCTGCCTACCGAAGCTGATGAAGATAGTGATGGCGTGTACGTTAAGGCGATGCCCGCGGTGGGAGAGGGACTCTCAGAAAGTGAACTTCCGGGAATTTCAACCCGAAGACCGGAGGATACAGGGTCTTCATACGCTCCCAGTGGAACTTCAGGGCTTGACGCTGTACTCAGCGTAACTTGCGTACATCTTTCAGCATCCCGCTACTAAACGTTGCCGCGCTGCCATCTGGCAAGCTGACCGTTCCTCCCGCCGAGCCGACAACTTGAGTAACCGAAGAAGGCGCGGTGGTTCCTCCTCCGCTACTGCTCCCACCACTCCCGCACCCCGCCAGTAGGCCGACGAGCAACAGGCCGAAGAATGTAGCCGAGGCAAGTCCTCGGACGAGAGCATGGCCTCGCATGAGAAGCGACAAATGACGAGTGCTCGCACGCATGGAAACCATAGGGACTCTCCTCTTTGTCAGCCGACCGATGTGACCCGAACAGGTGTTCAGGCTGAAGACTGAAGGTTGTACATTATCTCGCATCAAAACCCATAGTCTAAAAGCCTTCAGCCTGTACATCTGAGTTATTACTGCCCAATGACATCTCCGCAACTCTGTTTGTCTTGGGGAGACAGAGCAAGAACTCGTTTGGGTGACTCGCGATGAGATATGGCTGGTCGGATAAGTCGTTATCGGGGGTCGATTCTGTGAGTGCGTGCAAGCCGGGAGCCGATTGCCGAGAGGAAGCAGACGCTGAATGTCAGCCGACATCACGAAAGCCCACGCTTGCAAAGGACGGACATTAGATGGCCCTCGAAAGAACTCGCCGCCGCACGATACCTAAACATATCTAATGCTTATGCCTTTGACTCCGGTTAGGCCAGTGAGCATATTACTGCAATGGGCCGCCCAGGATATCCGAAGAACATGCGTGAGTTTCGCCAGCAGTTTGCAACGAACGCGGCTTGCTTAGAATACTTGGTTCGATGCCGTTGGACGGAGGGATTCGTTTGTCCAAAGTGCTCCGGGCAATCAGCGTGGCTAAACTCGAAGCGCTACGTATTCGAGTGCCGTTCATGTGGGCGGCAGACTTCGCCTATCGCGGGCACAATCATGCATCGCTCGCACGTTCCGGTGCAGGAGTGGTTTTGGGCGGCCTACTTAGTTGCCACGCATACGCCAGGAATCAGCGCACTCCAACTCCAGCGGCAACTTGGGATCGGCAATTACCGTGCGGCGTGGCATCTTCTGCATCGACTTCGCCGGGGTATGATCAACGAGGAACGCACGCGGCTGTCAGGGTTGATCGAGGCGGATGAAACGCATATCGGTGGACCCTCGAAAGGCAAGACTGGTAGGGGTGTTGCGGCTGCCAAGCACAAGACCCTGGTGGCGGGCGCGGTCGAAGTTCTCACGTACAAGGACGATGACGGGCGTCCCCGAGAGCGGGCCGGCAGGATACGCCTGCAGGCGATCCAGGATGCGGGTGAGGAGAACATCGGCACGTTCATTCGACGGCACATCGAGCCCGGTTCGCGGATCCGAACGGATGGCTGGCGCGGATACTCGGACACGGCTCTTGCCGGCTACAAGCACAGCGTGCGAATCGTCGGCGTACCTGAACGGGCTCACCAGCGGGCGCCTCACATCCATCGCGTGTTCAGCAAGCTGAAGACCTGGCTGCTCGGCACGCATCATGGGGTCAAGCCGAAGTATCTGCAGAGCTACTTGGACGAGTACGTCTTTCGCTTCAATCGCCGCCGGACACCGATGGCAGCATTTCAAACGCTTCTTGGGATTTCCAGCCGGAAACCTCCATTGACCCTCCACGCACTGGCATCACCGGAGTCAAAGGCATAAGCATTACATATCATTATTATCCATACCTCTTCAGCAGGGTGCAGACAAACTCTTGGCGCGCGAGACTGGTTGATCTGGTCTGTCTGGTCTGTTCGGTCTGTCTCGTCTGTTTGGTTGAACCAGACCAACCAGACAGACCAGATGAACAAGACAGCCTGGCGAATTTTTTCAGCATCCTGCAATGCGCCAATGCTTGACTGCCCCGCATCTGAGGAATATCGTATCCCTGTGGGAGGAGCTTAACGCCCCGAGGGAATAT
>JANYEF010000521.1 GCA_025363325.1 Nitrospira sp.
CTGTATCGGTCTGAGCTTTAGAAACTTAAATGAGGAGTTTCTGGTTAGGGGGCAGGCTTCTGGCGCCTGATTTAGGCGGGGGTGATGCCGCGTTCTTCAGTTTCTCGGCTCTGGACGATATGGCGCGCACAATGGATTGGAGTGGCCACGTTGAGGTGAGAGAGTAAGAGTACCCGGTTCGACTAGCGTAAGGCGGGTGTCTTTTCCGTTTTGCCAGCCAAGAGGTCGCTCTTTGTCGGGATCTGCGTGAGAAGGTCGCCGCGAATTTGGAAGATGCCTTGGATCCGTTGCCCCATGGCGTAAGCCAGTCCGTCGGCATGGCTTCCAATCGAGAGCTTTCCTGCGAGCTTCCCATCTCTTCCCGTGGCGATAAATTCTGCTGCTGGTGTCACCAGGCCGTAGGGCGCCAACGGCCCGGCCTGTTTGATCACCCGTTCCTCGGCGGGGACATTGGCGACACGGCTGACAAATAAGTCGGTGGCCTGTTGATCCAATTGCTTAGTCGGCTCATCTTCCAAGACCCACTCGTCCTGTTGATTGATCAGGACATATTGTTCGGTGGACGTTTTGACGGAGAGCATGGCGATGTCGGTGTAATCGATGCCGAGCAGCCGTTTATCCTGGAACGTAAATAATTCCTTGGTCAGGTCTCTGATCGCGGTGGGATTGATGCGATAGAGCGGGCCCTCGGGGCTCGTTTCCGCGATGGCTTCGCCGCTGGCCGGGTCTGGTTGGTACAGTTTGACTGTCTGGTCACCATCGGCAGTATGGATGGCGACTTTTACTTTTGGCACGGTGAGTGTTTTGGCCAGGGCGTCGCGTTCGGGCCCCGGGTCGACGATGCCCAGCGCTTTTAAGTCTTCGAGCCTGAACAGAAGGGTCCGCATCTCCGTTTGATCGGCTTCGGCTTCAATCGGGTAGCGAAGCTTCCATTTGCTTTTGGGTTTTTCCTGTCCTTGATAGAGCACAATTTCGGTGGTCGGGTAGGTGAGGCGGATACGATCGACGTCGCCTTGTGACAGGTGCAAGAGGTCTTTGCGGCGAAAGGTCATCAAGGTCTTGTTCACGAAGTCTTTGGGGGCCAGATTGGTGAGCAGGACTTTGCGATCTGATTCCCGAAGAACATATAGGGTGGAGGAGAGGGGACCGCTATCCCCGATGGAGAAGGTCTCCCGTGCGGCGCCAGCGGCGGCGGTAATGGTCGTCACCGGGTTGTCGAGTCCAAAGGGAGTCAGGTTGGTCGGGTGGTCTTCGACGACGCGGGTTACGGTGCCTGTGACCAAGGCTCGGATCAGATTCTGCACTTCGCGCTGATCGGCTTCAGTGTTGAGTGGCGCGGTCATCCTCCAGCCTTTCTCCGGAGTCCGAGCGAACACGAGTTCGTGCCGGTCGGTCTTGATGGTGAGCCCGGAGAGGGTTTCCTGGTCGAAGAGCAGCACCTTCTTGTCGGCAGTGTCTTGTCGATCGTGCGACTCTTTCTGCGGAAGTTCGATGGCATAGAGGTACAGGCCGAATCCAGCCAGTACGAGTGCCATGACGAGTGTGGGCCAGTAACGCATCGGTCTATAGGCGCCGGCGCTTGCGCCAGACCACGATGCCGGAGATAAGCATGGTGGCCGGCAGGAGGATGACTTGCAGATAGAGTAGTGCTCGTTCCTGTAAGGGGTTGGGGGTAAACGGGCGAAGCGCGGAATCCTTCGGGACGATCGCCATCATGTTCCGTTCTTCAGCCAGCCAAGCAGCCGTGTGGAGAAAAAAGTCGCTGTTGCCGGGAAAGTTCACGAAGGCATTGGTCGCGAACGTGGAATTGCCAATGATCACGATCGCCGGCCGAGGCTTGCCTTCCTCCGGTGTGACTTTCGGCGTGAGGGCCGCAGCCATCGGCAAGGGGCCTTTGACGTCTTCCTTTTCATTGAGGTTCACGACGCGGCCTTTCAGGTCGGTTTCTGCCCAGCTGTTCGGCGATGTTCGGGCGAGCGGCACGTAGTCCCATGCGTTGCCGATCTGTTCATCGAAGGTGATATGTCGCGCGAGGGGAAACAGCACGGCGGCGGAGAGGTCCTGCGTAATTTCATGCACTGTGAACGTACGGATAAGCAGCGACGTCAGATCTCCTTGGGCTAACCGATCTTGTAAATCAACCAGGGCTCCAGGGCCGACTCCCAGGCCCCACCGCTTGAGCAGGGGATTCAGGTCGGCCTGCGTATCCGGATCGATGAGCAGCAGGAGATGGCCGCCCTTCTCCACATAGGTGTGAATCCGTTCTTGCTCCTCGGTCGTCACCGGACGACGGGGTCCGGCCACGACGAGGATGGCGGTGAGATCCGGCACAGCGTCTTCTTTGAGCAAGCTGAGGGTGCCGACGTCGTAGCCCTGCTTGATCAAGATCTCTTTGGCGGCGGATAGTCCGGTTCGCTCCCGATCGTCGAGACTTGGCTCCCCATGCCCTTCAAGAAATAGTACCCGTTTATTGCTGTCTTGAGACACGCGGATCAGCGCTCCTGTCAGTTCCACCTCCGAGGGAGCAGTGATTCGAACGGTGCGGCCCGCGCTTTCGAAAATGGCCGTATCGGTTCTGTTAATGCCGTAGTTTTGGGCGATTTTCGGCTGCTTTTCCGGGTCGACGAACTCCACCGAAATTTTCGGGCTGGCTTGCCGATAACTATCGAGCCGTTCCTTGTAGGATTGGTAGCCGGGGTCTTTTTCTCTGGTGAAGACAGTGACGAGCACCTCGCGCGGGAGACTCCGTAGCACGCGATACGTTTGCGGGGCGAGGGAGAAGTTCTGGTTCTCCGACAGATCCCAACGAATGGAGTGGCGGGCAGCGAGAAAGTTGACGATTGCGAGAATGCCGACGAAGAGGAGGATCATCATCAGGCTGTTTACACCCATGCGCGTAGAGCGACGGGTGGAGAAGGATTTTAGGCTACTGAAATGGACGACAAAAAAGAGAATGAGGCAGAGGAGCGCCAACCCTTCCGTAAGGGCGACCAGCCAGAGTTTCTCCGGGGCGAGGCTGTAGCCGATGGCTCCGCCCACGGCCAAAGCCACTCCGATCACACCAAGTGGAGTCGTCTTGAGGTTCATTTCCACCGTGCCGAGTCCACAACCCGGTGAGACAAAAAGAGCATCAGGGCGAGACCGCTAAAAAAATACACGAGGTCTTTCGTGTCGACCAGTCCACGCACCAAGTGGTCGTAGTGTTCCATGAATGACAGATAAGAGACGGCCTGTCCGATGGCCGTATCCCCGAGCAATGTCCCCAATCCTGCGAGGAGCCACAGGACCAGTAACAGGCCAATGCTCACAAAGGCCGCGACGATCTGGTTTTCGGTCAATGCCGAGGCCAGCACGCCGACGGAGAGAAAGAGGGCGCCGAGTAAGACGAGTCCAAGGTAGCCGGTCAGGACGGGATACCAATCGAAATCACTGAAGAGGGCGAGCATGAGCGGCATGAGACCGGTCAGCCCGAGTAAGCTCAGAAAGACGAGGAATACGCTCATGAACTTACCGACCACGATTTCGTTGATGCGGATCGGAGAGGTCAGCAAGAATTCAAAGGTGCGAAGTTTGCGTTCTTCGGCGAAGAGCCGCATCGTCAGGATCGGCAGAATAATCAGGAGGATAAATCGTATGCTGCCAAACAGATTCCGGAAGACCAGATCGTTCAGATTGATCTGGGCGCTTCCCTGCATCTGCATCAGCTGAATCGCCTGGGCTCCGGCAAAGAAAACGTAGAGATAGGCGAGCAGTCCCACGATCAGGAGAAATACGGATCCCACGACATACACCACGGGCGAGACGAAGTATGAACGCAGTTCTTTTGCGATGATGGCTTGGACTGGTGTCATGCTGGCTGGCTTGCAGGTTCTGCTGCTGCGGTCACAGCGTCCGGCGCGAGGCCTTCCTCATGTCTGGTCAGTTGGAGGAACACGTCTTCCAACGTCATGGAAATGGCTTTCAGTTCGAGCAGCCCCCATCCACTGGTGACCGCCAGGCGAGCCACTTCTTCCCGCACATCCCGACCAAGTTCGCATTCCAGGAGAAAGGTACCGGGGGCGCCGCTCGTGAAGACGTTCTGGACCCCCTGCACCGACTTCAAGCGACTGTCGGTGTCTGCGGCAGGAGATTTGAGGGTGAGCGAGATCTTTTCGGACTGACGTAGGCGCGCCGAGAGTTGTTCGGGCGTGTCTTCGGCCACGATGCGCCCGCCGCTGATGATCACGACGCGCTGGCACACGGCGGTGGCTTCGGGAAGAATGTGGGTGCTCAAGATGACAGAATGGGATCCAGCCAGATTCTTGATCAACTCTCGGATTTCGAGAATCTGTTTCGGATCAAGGCCGACGGTCGGTTCATCCAGGATTAAGATTGGGGGATCGTGCAGCAGCGCTTGGGCCAGGCCGACGCGTTGGCGATATCCGCGCGACAGATTTCCAATGAGCCGGTGTTGCACCGTGCCAAGTCCGAGCCGCTCGACTTCACGCTGCATGGACGCGGTGAGTATTTTCCCACTCAGACCGCGGAGTCGGCCCACGAACTGTAGATACTCTGTGACCGTCAATTCCTGATAGACCGGCGGAGTTTCTGGCAAGTAGCCGATCCGGCGTTTCACCTCGAGCGGCTGGTCTGCACAATCGAATCCCGCCACTCGGGCGGTGCCTTCAGTGGCCGGCATAAAGCAGGTCAGGATGCGCATGGTAGTGGTTTTACCCGCCCCATTCGGGCCCAGGAAGGCCAAGACCTCGCCCTTGGCCACTGAGAAACTGACGCGATCGAGGGCGGTATGTTGTCCATACCGCTTCGTGATCTGTTGGACTTCAATCATATGCGGTGATGGGATCGATTGAGTGGGGGAGTACTGCCGGCGGGTTGGTCATTGCACCCTAACAGGCAACACGTCGGCATCTTACTCAGTCGGATTGGGGCAGTCAATATCGTGTTTTAGGAGCCTGTCCGACATCGACCGTTCTACTGCGGCGAACGATTCGCGACCATCTGCGTCGTGCTCGGCCCGAAAAAATCCTCAACGTATTCCAGCGAATACGCCTCCGGTTTTTCCGGGCCTGCGGCCTTGCATCTGCCCGCACCTCCTTCGCCTCGTTACGAAGGCAATGCCGGACAGGCTCCCAGCCGCGCGCAACTTTACACGTTTTCTTCTTCCTGTTAGAGTCCGCTCGCGCGTGGACAGGCCTGTCTGAGGGAATCGATCATCGTGACCAGGGTGCGTCAAGAGATGAGGGCACTATTCGCAGTCGCTGCGTTGGTGATGGTATTCTGTGTTCCGCCTGACGGTGAGGCAGCCGACGGGCGGACCTATCGGGTTCATGGCCAGGTGATAGCGGTCAACGTCGCCCAAACTCCCCACATGATTGTTGTGAAGACACCGTTGTCTAAGCAGAACGATATGACCGTGGGGGCCAAGGTGACAGCCCAAACCAGAATTGTGCGGAAGGGGAGGCGGATTGCGCTTCAAACTATCAGGGTGGGCGAGGCGGTGAGGCTTACCTATGTCAAACAGCGGGACGGGCTATTTGCTCGGATCATTCAGCTTCAATAGCGCGTCTGCTTCAGGCCACCAAGACGATAATGGGTGGAGCGGTTACGGGGCCCAAGGGTTGTCTTCGAGGTAGGTGGCTGTATGACAGTTTCAGGCAGGGGGCCATTAAGCCGGCTTTGTTCGTACCGAGCATGAGTTGACTGACACAAGTACGTTCCTCTATATAGATTGAGCTCTCGGCTACCGGCCCAGACTATTGGTTCATTTTCGTACAGTTCCTCATCGCTCTTTCCTTATTCCTTCATCTCAACGTAGGGGATGGGGCTACGCTCTCGGTATTGTTGGACTGTCGGTTGGACCGTACTGTGAGGGTACGCAGGCCAGGATACTGTGGGACAGATGGTTCAACCAGGAACAAAGGGTGTTGGATGATCAACCAAACTCGTGAATGTAGCCGGCAGCTGTTGTGGACGATGAGTCTCAGCCTGGGGATGCTTCTGAGTGCCTGTTCGTGGGTTCCTAAGGGGGCGTCTCAATTGGACGTGGGGATAGAGGATCGTGGGGTGGCCTCCTGGTATGGCGAGTCGTTTCATGGCAAGCAAGCGGCCAACGGGAAGCTGTTCGACATGAAGGCATTGACCGCAGCCCATCGGACCCTCCCACTCGGCAGCGTGGTCCGGGTCGCGAATTTAGCGAACGGGAAACATATTCACGTCCAGATCACGGACCGGGGCCCCTATGTCAACGGCCGAATTCTCGATCTTTCCCGTGGCGCTGCTGCTCGGTTAGGGATGGTGGCAGGGGGCCTATCCGTCGTACGGGTTCAGTTGGTTGGGGAACGCCGGCCCGTGGCCCTTCTTTCTTCTGAAGCCAGGGAGTCGGTATCGGTGGCCCTCATTCTCGGTCTCGAGCACGTTCCTTCAGGGGCCTCCGGGTCCATTCCGTCAGATTGGGGAAAGTCGGATCCTCTGATGGTCTATCCCCTTCGACTGCCTCCTGTCGACATCTGGATCCAGCAACGCGCGCGACGTTTGACGGGGATGCAGGCGGCAGATCATACCGACCATACCGAAGTTACAACCGTCGTTTTTACATAGCACCGCAGCGTATTAGCCTGGTCGCCGAGTTCTATCCCGCATCCACCTGGCAAGGTTTCTCTTGATGGGAAATCGACATGACCTACTATTGTCTGAGGCTGATGGAAGGGCTGGGGCTGGGGCGAGATATCAAGAATGTGCCGGTCTGCGTGCGTGAGGGGAAGGGCAAGCAGGACGCGATCGCAGTAATTAGGAAGTTAGACTAGCCGCGTGGGACGGGGACGAGGTTTTAAAACTTCGAACCCTGAATTTCGAATCGCGTCTTTCTCGCATATCTCACGCGTCACGCGCCCAATATCCTGCTACACCCAATCGGTGGGCTCCTTCGTCGGTCGTTCAGTCACCCGCCCAGCGAGCACCTCACGAATCGTTCGACTCGCCAAATCGATCTCTCCCAGCTCCGATGGGGGAACGATCCAAGCATCCGCCGGTTCCAATTCGATGCGGTAGTGATTCTTCCTCGTCGAGAACCATTCGATATATGGATGGGGCATGAGGTTCGGATGGGGGTCGAACGAGATCAAGTTCACATCCCCGATCTGTGGGTTTTCCATGTCACCAATTATCTGCCCGGCGAGATCCTCGTCCTCAAACCGACGATTCCGAAACTGAATGACCTGCCCCGCGATATCGGCCTTGAAGTTTCCCCGTAAATACACATCGACAGGGCCGACCACCGCAAACACGATTCGCCCCACGATCGTTCCGTCGACGCGATTATCCAGAAACCCTTCCTGCACCCAGCGTCCATTGGCAAATTTTTGTGCCATCTGACTCCTGTAGCGAGTTAGCCCGCATGATTCATGACGGTTCGTCGCGATATTGTCCGAGAATGCGCTCCTCGTGAAGCGTATCTCGCATGCAACGACACAGACACACTCATTCCGTCCTGCGCTTCACGAGCGACGAAGCACGTAGCCGTTGATCGGCGATTGTAGCAGAAGCGTTCATGAATATTGCGGGCTAAGCCGGCTGGACCGTGCCGACCGAGGGCGATGACGACTGAGGGCCGCTCCCCAACGCGCCCACCACTACCGCCAACAAAATGAGTCCACTTCCAGCCCACCCCTGAAGATCCAATGTTTCCCCCAGAAAGTACCAGGAAAGCCAGGCCGCGTAGGCCGGTTCCGATGCAAAGATCAATGCCACCTGTTGCGCTGGCACAATGCGCTGCACCCACAGTTGAACGGCAAAGGCCCCGGTCGCAAGTCCTCCGGTCACCCCAAGCCCGATCAGCAACAACGCCGTCGGCGCAAACGCCTGAGCCGGCGGCTGTTCAACCAGAAGAGTGGGGAGCAACAAGCCGACCATTGCCATCATTTGCCAGGCAAACAAGGACGGCGCATCGACTTCGCGGGTAAACCGTTCGAGACAGGCGATATGGGCGGCAAACGCGATCGCACAGCCGAGCGTCAGGAGATCGCCCAAATTCCCGGATGCGTTGGGCTTCACCAACAGCCAGAGCCCCACTGTGGCGATCCCGGTGGCCACCCACACGCGCCGGTCGAATCGACGCAGGATCAACGGCACGATGACGACATACAGCGCCGTGATGAAGGCCGAATTCGATGCGCTCGTAAAACTGAGCCCGACCGTTTGGAGGACATAGCCGAGAAACAGCCAACAGGTGGCGATCGCACTCGCCCGCAAGACCGCCGGCTCGCGGTGCAAGCGAAGTCTCCACAGCAGAAAGCCGCCCCCGACCAACAGTGCGCCCAGGAGAAATCGGAGAAATAGAAACGAGAGCGGTGGAATTTGCTCCAATACCGCTTTGGTGGCGGGGAACGTCGCGCCCCAGATCAACGTTGTTAGCAGGAGTGCGAATCGTGGCATGGAATCGAAGCAGTGCTGAGTTATGAGTTCTGAGTATTCGGGCGAAATCGAAGCAACCGAGCTGTCCTCAACTCAGCACTTCGCCTTTTTATGGTTTACACAGAGAACAACGGCGTTGATCGGTTGTCCCGGCCTGCTCCATTGCCGCTAACGCTCGCTCTTTGTCCAGGTAATCGAACCAACCGCCTTCCCAAAAGTCGCTTGAAGAACCGATCGACGTAGACGGCACCTCAGAACAACGATCCTTGTGGAGTGTGACCCGATCGATCGACCGCGCGATGTGAATCCAATAGGTCATAGAAACAGCACCTCGCAGACAGACCATGGCACGGCCATTTTCTCACCGTGCAGAGCCTGGCCTCACTCAGGACCAGCGATCAGATTTCGATTCAATCTACGATGGGGTCTCGTCGACGATTGAGACGGGTGACACAGCTTAGGGGAGGAGTTGCCACTCATCCTTCTCAATGAAGACCTTGACACCGGTCTCGAGCTTCTTCAGGTCGTCCTTCTCGAAGAGCCGAAAATATCGCTCGATCCGATCCGGATCGTCGATCCGCTCTTCTTGCATCATCCCACCGACACTCTTGTACTTCCGAATCAACAGGGGCATCGAAATCCTCCTCGTAAAACACTAGAAGTCATGTCAGCAACGTGAGTACAATAAGGTAAAGCTCAACGGCCGGTCAAGAGCGCACTTTCGCTATGTCCGGCTATCATCTAGCATGAAGGATACGAACCATGCCGATCTACGAATATCGTTGTGGGCAATGCGAGAAGCAGTTTGATGCCACCCAATCCGTCCATGCGAGAGCGGAAGACACCGTGTGCCCGCACTGTCATGCCCAGAGTGCCACGCGGTTACTGTCCGCCAGTACGGCACAGATCAAAGGGACCCGCAAAACTGGCTTCGCCGAAATGAAAGCCTACAACATGTTAGACGAGCGGATGGACAAGTTTGCCAAACTCCCTCCGCTGATGGGGAAACGCGCCGCCCCCGACGCGGCTCCACCTTCCGATCCTTCTGCCGGCGGCACAACGGAGCACTAAGTAGGGTGCTGGAAAAGTTCGCCAGCAGAAGAAGACCGTTATTTGGTTTATTTGGTTTGTCTCGTTTGTTTGGTCAAACCAGACAGACCGGATGAACCAGATAAACAAAACAAACCAGTTTGAGCATCCTGAGGCTATTTGATATTCGCACCATGATGTAAGATTCCAACGGTGTATTGTGTATAAACTGAGTTTTCCCACAGCCTGCTAAGTGAGACCGTGGCCGGCATGTGAACGCGCGTTATCCACGTCCCAACATCCACCCCGACCCCATGGAGATCGCATGATCGCGCGAGTCGTGCTCGCTCTAAGCTTCAGCCTTCTGTTCAGCTGGGGAATGGCCCTCGTCGTCCTTGCGGACGTCGCCGGAAACCTGACCAGCGCCGGCAATGGACCGGAGCTGACGACCATCGAACCCTTTGCCCGCGCATTTGAAAAGGCCACCCCGCGAGCCTCTCTTGATGTCGTCTGGAACGGCAATTCGAAACCCGTTGATCCCAGACGCTTGCTCATCGACATGGTCGAACTTGAAGTTCCCACCGTCAAAGACGGCCGCTATCCGTTCCGACGCCCCGTCCTCTTCTTGTTCAAGAAGGAGCCGCATCCCGTACCTGAGGTCTTCACCCAGTTCGTTCTGTCCCAGGCTGGTCAACAGCTCATTGCCGAGACGTATATCCCAATCAACGAGACATAATCGTGCGTCGTTGTTATTGAAGGAGGTGCTTATGCAGACGTGGCGATTGTCGGTGCTCATGTCACTGGGACTCATCGTATCCATGGTTTCACCCATGACCGTCTCTTATGCGGAGGAACCAGGTGAGATGGTTGACGGCGCAGGATTCACCCTTTTCGGTACCGAGTCAATCAAGGGCTTCGATGCAGGGAAAGTCGCACGAGACCCTGTCTGCGACCGGAGCAAGCGCCCACGGATCGCCAAGGTCGAGCCGGACGAAGCCAAACCGGGCGACACAGTCGTCATCATCGGCGAGAATTTCGGCACGAAGGAGTGCTTTCATACTGTGACCTTCAGCGCGGCTCCAAACACACTCGTGGACTTCACATTCAGGAGCGACTCGACGATTGAAGCGACCGTGCCGGATGCGAAAGCCGGGATGTCGTTTGTTATTATCGTCGCGGGCGGCGGAAGCGCCCAGTCAAAACCGGTCTTGATCAAGTCCAAGTAGGCGCACTTCCCCGGAAAAACCGACCGGGATCTGGTCTGTCTGGTTTCTTTTATTCTTCGTACCAAACAAACCAAAGAAACAAGACAAACTGTCTCACGTGTCACGGGCGAGAACCACCGGCAAACTGTATCAATATCCCCCTAAGAACCGGCCTGTTCTACCCCCTGCTTCGCTCGACAAGACTCCTGATCCTATGCTAGCTTACGCGCTCATTTTCGCCTGATCACTCTCGCAGAATCGCGAGCGATCTGAGGAGACGGGGACCGGTATGTTCAAGAAAATTCTGGTGGCCAATCGCGGCGAAATCGCCATGCGGATTATCCGGGCATGCCGCGAATTGAACATCGCCACCGCAGCCATCTATTCCGAAGCCGATTCGACCGGGATCTACGTCAAGAAGGCGGACGAGGCCTACATGGTCGGCCCGGGACCGGTCAAAGGCTTTCTGGACAGCCAACAGATCGTTGACCTGGCACAACGGATCGGTGCCGATGCCATCCATCCAGGTTATGGATTTCTTTCAGAGAACTCGCAATTTGCCCAGCTGTGCCACAACTCAGGCATTACCTTCATCGGTCCGTCGCCGCACGCCATTGACTTGATGGGGAACAAGGTCAAGGCCCGTGAGCTGGCCAAACGAGTCGGCGTCCCGATCGTTCCCGGCACAGAGGGCAGCATTACTGACGTCAAGGACGCCCTGTCGTTCGCACAAGACACCGGGTACCCTGTCATGATTAAAGCCAGCGCTGGCGGAGGAGGACGCGGCCTCCGGGTGGTGCGGTCGGATGCCGAACTTCGCGAGAACATGGCAGTCGCGTCACGGGAAGCTCAGGCTGCCTTCGGCGATGGAAGCATCTTCCTCGAAAAGTATATCGAGCGTCCGCATCACATCGAATTCCAGATACTCGCCGACCGGCATGGGAACATCATCCACTTGGGCGAGCGCGACTGCTCGATTCAGCGCCGGCATCAAAAGCTCATCGAGATTGCGCCATCGTTGATTCTGACGCCACGTCTTCGTGCCGAGATGGGGGCAGCGGCCATCACCATCGCCAAGGCGGTCGAATATGACAATGCCGGTACCGTCGAGTTTCTCCTCGATCAGGACAGCCGCTATTACTTCATGGAGATGAACCCGCGCCTCCAAGTCGAACATACGGTGACCGAGCAGATCACAGCGATCGACATCGTGCGCAATCAGATCGCCATCGCGGCCGGCATGCCTCTCGAGGTCACGCAGCAGGAGGTCACGCTCCAAGGCCATGCGATCCAGTGCCGCATCAACGCGGAAGACCCGAAGAACAACTTCCGGCCTTGCACCGGCACCATCACAGCCTATCTGTCGCCGGGCGGGATCGGGGTGCGCATCGACGGAGCCGTCTACAAGGACTACACGGTACCGCCTTACTATGATGGCCTCTTGGCCAAACTCACCGTGCGTGGTCGTACGTGGGAAGAAACCGTCAGCCGCATGAGACGATCGCTCGAAGAGTACGTCTTGCGCGGGGTAAAAACGACGATCCCCTTTATGATGGAGATCATGCAGGACCAGGACTTCATGGCAGGACATTTCGACACCTCCTATCTGGAGACGCATCCTGAGCTGTTCAACTACGACGATTTTGTGGAGCCGGAGGATCTGGTACTGGCACTTTCCGCAGCCATCGCCGCCTACGAAGGGCTGTAG
>JANYEF010000560.1 GCA_025363325.1 Nitrospira sp.
AGCCAAAGGTAAAACCAATTGCTCGACCAGCCAAAGCAGCAGTAAAGAAACATAAGAAGTAGTGAGGAGTCTGTCCGAGTGATGCCGTTCTACTGCGGCAAACGATCTGCAAGTATCTGCGTCGTTCTCGGCCCGAAAAAATCCTCACCGTATTCCAGCGAATACGCCTCCGGTTTTTTCGAGCCTGCGGCCTAGCATCTGCCCGCAGCTCCTTTGCCTCGCAACGAAGGATTACTCGGACAGACTCCTAGCCTGCGATTAGTGCACGGCCACTCGTAGTCCTCCGCCCGCAAGTTTTGCCGCGATCTCTTCCGCTTGTTCCAGCGCCCCCGCAAACACGATGGCTTCGCCGTCATGATCGATCTTCCATGCCAGCTCGAAGGCTTTCGGGCTGGTCATGCCTGGGATGTGTTGGCAGAAGAGCGCAATGACTTGCTCATACGTATGACACTCGCAATTAAACACGATCACACGCGAGTCGAGCCCAGCATCTGTGCCGGTGCTGGTGGTCTCTATCGGGATAGGGGGTGCAAAGGGGGTGTTCGTGCCGGCCATGGGGACGAATTCTAGCAGACTTGGTTGGAATATTTAATAGTCTGCCCGGATGAGCAGGTGGTTGATTCTCGGCCAATTCTCTCGGACGCAGGATTGTGCATAGAGCGCGAAATGCGCGGGGGAGTCTGTGGCCGGTTGAAGCTGGTGTGCCAATGCGAGGGTCTGTGTATAGATGAGTGAGGCGGACGTCTTTACGAGGGCGAGCCCATATTCAAAGTGGTAGCCCTCTTCAAGGGTGAGGCTCCTCTTCGAGAGCGCTCTCACCTGAGCGAGATCATAGGCCTGCTGTCTGAACGAGTCGTCCATGAGGCGCAGGAGTGCGGCAGGGCCTGGCACGAGACTCTCGCCGATACGAAGACTGTGAGACGGCTCGAATAGTCCACGTTGAAGACGACGGTTCTGGCGAAGCGCCGTGTGAAAGCACGCGCGCCAAAGAGGATCGTGCAGGTCGTGATCGATGGCAGCTGCCACAGGAGCTGGAAGCGGTCCACTCACATCATAGCCCTGCACGAGGCGTCCAGACTCGATGAGGTCCGGGAAGCTCATGCCCATCCGGTCTTGGAACGCTGTCATCCCGGACATGGGGGTCAATTGCAGCGCCATGAAGTCGCGAAAATGGACGGTGGCAAAGCGAGCCAGAAGCCGCGCCAAGGTATCCGGGTGGCATAGATGAAAGGGGTAGAACAGCGCGTGGGGTGCTCGGGGTCGATTCATCGACAAAGTTTCACGGTCATGCTAGGGTTTGCTCGTGCGATATCTCTTCACGTCGTGGCTCGATTTCCTGCTCATCTTTGTTCCGGCGACGGTCGCGCTCGAAGTCCTTCGAGCCGATCCACTGCTGGTCTTTGTGTCGGCTGGGCTTGCCATTATTCCGCTGGCGGGCCTGTTGGGACGCGCCACCGAGCATTTGACGACCCATGTCGGTGCCGGCATCGGCGCGCTGCTCAATGCCTCGCTTGGCAATGCCGCAGAGTTGATCATCGCACTGGTGGCTCTGCGCGCGGGCCTTCACGATGTCGTCAAAGCCTCTCTGACCGGCTCGATCCTGGGCAACATCTTACTCGTTCTCGGGGTCTCCATGTTTGCCGGCGGGGTGAAGTACGAGCGGCAGAAGTTTAATCAAACCGCTGCCGGAATGGGCGCCAGTCTCCTGCTCCTAGCTGCTGTGGGGCTCATCGTTCCCGCTCTCTTCCATTTCACCGCCGCCGATCGTGGCGTCGCGATTGAACGAGAGTTGAGTCTCATAATTTCATTCATACTATTCGCTATTTATATCGCAAGCCTGCTGTTTACTTTGAAGACTCATCGCCATCTCTTTGCCGGAGAAGCCCATGATGCCTCGGACCTCGGAGAACAACCCTGGACCAAACGCGCTTCGATTATCGTGCTCACCGTGGTGACCTGTCTCGTGGCTCTCATGAGCGAGATGTTGGTCGGGGCGATGGAATCTGCTTCGCACAAGCTCGGGCTCACGCAAGTCTTTGTCGGCGTGATTCTAGTCGCTCTGGTGGGCAATGCGGCCGAACATTCCACAGCGGTGATGGTGGCGCTGAAAAACAAGATGGATCTAGCCTACGGTATTGCGGTTGGGTCCAGTCTGCAGATTGCGTTGCTCGTTGCACCATTGCTCGTCTTTGCCAGTTATCTCTTTGGGACGCCTTTGGATCTGATCTTCACACCGTTCGAGGTGGCTGCGGTCACCATCTCGGTCCTGATTGTGGGATTCGTGGCGATGGACGGAGAATCGAACTGGATGGAAGGCGTGATGTTAGTCGGGGTCTATCTGATGCTGGCCATCGCCTTTTTCTTCCTACCCGCCTGACAGGATGCTGAAAAAGCCCGCCAGCTTCGTTCTCACCTCGAAAGCATCCTCAACGTAGCCTACTTGGGAAACGAGCTGTCTTGGCAGCTCGGGATGGGATGGTGAGGAATGCTACGCCTCCAGTGCTTCCATCGGCTGCGGCATTGCTGGCTGGCTTTTTGAGCATCCTGCGAGATAAATCAGATAGACAAGATGACCTGACAAACCTGGCTCGTCTCACGAGGCTATCCTGGTCTCAGACTTTATCCATGTCGATGACTTCCGTGGCCTCCCACAGATTCTTCAGCTCGGCATCTGCCAGCGCCTTCACCCGATCTTCTTCCGTCTCTTCACCGAACTGAACAGCTTGTGTCGGCAGAGTTTGCTCTTTCTCCGATGGAGACGAATCTGTCTCTGGCGGCGACGGCTGCCGTCTTCGCTTCTTGGCTGGATCCATATTGACGGGCATGGCACCTCCGACGCGATCTCCGTTCAGTTTCCACCTGACCCACGAAAAAAGTCAATGGAGTCTGCAGGATGCTGAAAAGGCCGCCCTCGTCTTTTGTGGTTTGTCTGGTTCATCTGGTGGTCCCGTTTAACCAAACGAACCAGACAAACCAAATAAACAAGAGAAACCAGAGCGTTGCTAGTACAACTGACCAGCGATGGTGTCTGCCTGGAGACGGCCTCGTGTCGATAGTCTGCTGCGCCCACCGACTTCTTCGATCAACTGTTGTGCGAGTAACTGTAAGGTGATGGCCGTATACCCGTAGTTTGCAGCATGCTGATGAAGGTAGTGTGAGGGGATTCCTCGAATCAGGCGTAACCCAAAAATTACGGCGTCGCGGAGTTGCTCCTTCTCCGAGAGCCTGGTGCGATCTTCAATAGGGAGGTGGCTTGCCGCGAGCGATGTGTCGTAGGCCTCAAGGTCGGCCACATTGCCAAATCTTATCCCGTCCAGATAGGACTGCGCGCTCGGGCCCAATCCGAGGTATTCGCCATTCGTCCAATAGAGCAGATTGTGCCGACAGGCATATCCCTGCTTGGCATAGTTCGACACTTCATACCGTTCATAGCCGGCGTCGCCGAGCATCCGTTGCGCGGCCTCGCCCATTTCAATCTGAAGACTTTCGTCTGGCGCTGGACTCCGTTGGCGCTGGATGTTGGAGGCGAGCTTCGTATCCTCTTCGACCGTGAGGGCATAGCAGGACAAATGCGTGGGCTCCAGCGTGAGACAGTGGGCGAGGGTCCGCTGCCAACTCTCGAGGCTTTGGCTTGGGAGTCCATACATTAAATCGAGATTGATGTTGGTGAATCCGGCAGCTCTGGCCTGACTCACCGCTACGACGGTTTCATGGACGGCACCGGGCCGTCCGATCCGAGTAAGGTCGCCATCCTCCATCGATTCCGCGCCGAAACTCATGCGGGTGACACCGGCCTGTAGCAGTTGAACAAGATCCTGCTCGGAGATTGTGGAGGGGTGCGCTTCAACGGTGATTTCACAGTCTGAGGCGAGGGCAAAATGCGTGCGAATTTCAGACAGGATCGCGATAAGCTGAGTTGCAGCGAGCACCGTTGGTGTGCCGCCCCCAAAATAAACGGACTGGATGGGACGGCCTGAGGCCACGTGCTGGTGTGCCGACAGTCCAATCTCATGAATGAGGGATCGGACAAAGGCCTCTGCGCGGCCTTCGCGATAGATTTCAAGGTAGAAGGCGCAGAAGTCACATCGCTGTAAGCAGAAAGGGATGTGAAGATACAGGCCAAGGGGAGGGGGTGTCATGACGATAGGCTGAATCCCTGAGGTTTAGAAAAGTCCCGTGCGAGGACGATTTCAATTTCATCGGCAGGGGATTTCCCGCGATTACGTACGTGCGTCTGCCAGGACTGGTGTTGACGCAATGATTCGAACACCACCTTGAGCAGATCCGCCTTGATTCGCGCTTCCCACTCTCGTACCCAGGCATGGTGCTCCTCATCGCCCTCATAGTCGTCGGGAAACGAAGCCTCCAGGTTAAATCGAAGAGTAAAGTTTTTTTCTTCTTGGTACATACAGCTCCTCAGGAGCCTGTCCGACATTG
>JANYEF010000565.1 GCA_025363325.1 Nitrospira sp.
CTCCAGGAACGCTTGTGGCCTGCCGTATAAGAACCGAGTGATATGAGAATCTGCTCTCTGCTTCCCAGTGCGACCGAAGTGATTGCCTTGCTTGGCCTGAGCGATGAGTTGGTCGGGATCAGTCACGAGTGCGACTACCCTCCATCGATCAGAAACGTGCCCATCATGGTTGAACCGATCATTCCTCCTCATGGACTGGCCAGCGCCGACATCGACAGACAAGTGAGTCAGCTTGTGGCGGCGGGACAACGGCTCTATCGGCTGAAAGACCATCTGTTGCGGCAGGCGCAACCCGATCTGATCTTGTCCCAAGACCTCTGTCATGTCTGTGCCGTCACGCCGGACCAACTGCACGACGCCCTTCGCTCCATGCCTCGGCAACCGACCGTCCTTACGTTGAACCCCAGTACGGTCCATGACGTAATCGACGATGTCATACGGATCGGTGACGCCGCCGGTCGGTCGGCGGAGGGCCATCATCTCGCCAAGCAATTACGTGATCGGCTAGACGCCATCCGGACTCGTGTCCAAGGCCTCTCACAGCGCCCTCGCGTGGTCTGCATCGAATGGCTTTCTCCTCTCTACGTCGCAGGTCATTGGGTTCCTGAGATGGTCCAGTTCGCCGGCGGCCAGGATGTCCTCGCGCAGCCTGGTAGCCCCTCGCGGGTTGTGACGTGGGACGAGATCCTGGCTGCGGCTCCGGACGTTCTCATTGTGATGCCCTGCGGTTTTTCCGTTGAACGGACGCACACAGAGCTTCTCCAACTGATGCAGCAACCGGGTCAATGGCGCCTATCCTCTGACCTGGGGCAGCACACATTTCTGGTCGATGCCTCCTCCTATTTCAGCCGGCCAGGCCCTCGCCTGATTGACGGCATTGAACTCTTAGCGGCTCTCCTCCACCCATCGGACCACGACCACATTCATGAATCCATAGCCTGCCGCCTTGGACCACTGCCGACTCACCAACGCCCATGACTGCACGCTCTGTCACTGACGCGCAAGCCTACTGCATGGCTCTCACCAAGAAGAGCGGGAGCAATTTCTATTACTCCTTCCTCTTCCTCCGGAGAAAACGACGCGCTGCCATGTACACGGTCTATGCCTTCTGTAAAGAAGTTGACGATGCGGTCGATGAACCCCCGGCAGGAAGCAACCCCCAGAAAGAACTGCAACGATGGCAGACCGAGCTTGACGCGGCCTACCGCGGCACGCCGACCTTCCCGGTGACCATCAGTCTGGCCAACCATGTGAAGCAACTGTCTATCCCTCAGGCCTATTTCGATGAGTTGATTAAAGGGGTCGAAATGGATCTTACTGCGTCACGGTACGCCTCATTTCAAGACCTCTCGCTCTACTGCTATCGTGTTGCCTCGGTCGTGGGACTGATCTGCCTCCATATTTTCGGACCGACATCGCCACGGGCACAAGACTATGCCGTCAGTCTCGGCATGGCGTTTCAACTGACGAACATTCTGCGGGACATCGGGACGGACGCAGCCCAAGGTCGCATCTATCTGCCGCAAGACGATCTCATGAAATTCGGCTGCACCGATCAGACCATCCTCCAGCGGCAGGAGAGCACGGAACTCCGCAAATTGCTCCACTTTGAAACCGCGAGGGCCCATGAGTACTACGCAAAGGCACAGGCCGCGTTCGAGGCTCTACCGACACGCGACCGGCAGGCGCTGACGGTCTCTGAAATCATGCGCGCCGTGTATTTCCGCATTCTGCAAAAGATCGAGGAGCCGGGACATCAGATATTCGGCCCTCGGGCCCGGCTCGCTACAAGCCGTCGACTAGCCGTGGCCGCCGGAGTCTGGCTCCGCTCCCGATTCTCGTGACCTCCACCACCACTCAGTCCGTCGTGATCCTTGGTGGGGGCCTCGCCGGTCTCACCGCCGCCTACCGCCTCACCCATCATGGCTATCGAGTCACGATTCTCGATCGGCGCCCCTCGCTTGGAGGCGCCCGCACAAGCGAAGACCTTGGTGACGCCCCTGAGCCCTTCGTCATCCTCGGCTGCCATCGCGCGACACAAGCCTTGCTCCACTCGCTGCACTCCAGTCCACCGCAACCGGAAGAAATTGCAATCCCTCTAGAGTTTCGCCTCCCCGACGGCTCACTCGTTCATTACCCGCGCACCGCCTTTCCCTCTCCGCTTCACACATGGGTGAACCTCCTGAGATTTGCCGGAATCCCCTGGAAAGAACGATGGCGACTGGCATCATGGGTGGAACAACTGTGGGAAGGTGATGCGGAGCTGCCTGCTGACTTGGAACAACGCACCGCCGACGACTGGCTCGCCTCAATCGGACAAAGTGTTCAGACGCGCAGCCTTATCTGGGATCCTCTCGCGCGATGGCTAACCGGCAACGATCTCTCCACGATGTCCGCCGATGCCTTCGTCGTAGCGCTGAGACCTTCGTTCCTGAGTACTCGATCAGATAGCCGCATCTCGGTTGTTCAGGACTCGCTTCAGACCTGCTTCGTACAACCGATCACCGAAACACTGACCCAGGTCGGCGCCACCATTTTGCGCAATACCGAAGCCACACAGCTCCGTTACGAACAAGATCGCATCTCAGGCGTCCTGCTGCGGGATGGTTCCCTGCTGCAAGCCGATTGGTATGTGACAGCCCTGCCCCTTCAACAGCTCACGCCCTTACTTCCAGAGCGATGGCTAACCCGCTACGCCTATTTTCAACAACTCACGGAATTGCTATCAGTCGACAGTACAATCCTCCACGTGCATGCCGAGCAACCCTGTACCACACCTCGCCTCGTCCTGCTGAGTGACATATCATTTCACTCGGTACTCGCCACAGCAGCCATGCCTGATCGCACCAACTTCTTTCTCATCACGACCGACAGTCAATTTGCACAGACTCGACCAGACTCAAATCTTGATATAGCTATCCCTGACTTGCTCAGATCGTTAGGGCTCCTCATGCCTGAAACCAGGATCGCATCGACCCGCCGTCGGACAATTCCAGGCGCCATCCTCTCACTCAGGCCTGGGACAAAATTATATCGGCCCATCCCACGCAGTCCGATTGCCAACTTACTGCTGGCTGGTAGTTGGACCGATACAGGATGGCCTCCCAACCTCGAAAGCGCCATCGTCAGCGGCAATCGCTGCGCCGATGCGATCGCACTTCGATAGCAGGATGCTCAAACTGGTTTGTTTTGTTTATCTGGTTTATCTGGTCTGTCTGGTTTAACCAAACAAACAAGACAAACCAAATAAACCAAATAACGGTCTTCTTCTGTTGGCGGACTTTTTCAGCATTCTGCTAGGTCAGCTTGACGATGACCATATCCGATGGTAAACCATATCGATATGAACACACCGTCCGTGAGAAAGACTCTTCTGGGAGCACTATTGCTCGCACTCGCCGGATGCGCTTCCACTCCCTATGAGCGTGGAGGCAATCCGCAAGGACTCAGTCAACGAGATGTGGAACGGGATTATATGGAGTGTGAGTATAAGTCCCGGCTCGCGAACGGAAACTCCTTCTACAACCAGAGTACGCCCTTTCCGTTCAGCGGAGGCCCCCAAAGCCCCGTCGACCACACCCGCGCCCTACACGGACTCTCAACGATGAATGCCATGCGCGATACCTGTCTAGCTGCCAAGGGATACAGAGTGGAGTGACCAGGATGCTGAAAAAGGCCTCCAGCTTCGTTCTCGCATCGTTCAGACCCTCAACGTACCCCAAGGGTACGCCTCGGCCCTTCACTCGCTGCGGCCTTGCCGAAGGATCTTTTTGAGCATCCTGAGAAATAATTCACCGACCTGCCATCCGCAGATAGCACTGATCGTCAAACCGCTCGCCGCGTAGATACTTCGTGATCACCGTCCATTGCCCACGACCATCGGTCAGCGCAACATAGGCCTTCTCATCCATGATAAACGGCTGCACCGTGAACACAGTGTTCAGAGCAGGCGTCTCCTTGCTCGATTCTGAAGGCATCGGAAGTGCGGATAGTGGATAGCTTCCGCCCGTCCGCTCGAACTTATCAGGCGTCGCCAGCAGAGGCGACAGGTCCTGCCAATTGGCTTGCTCAAGAACAGCGCTATCGGCAGGAAACATATAGAAACTGTCGCTCGGACTCCCCTTCATACAGAACGTCGTCTTGACCACCAAATCAGGTTGCCCATCGTTATCCAAATCAACGATCGCCTTTTCAAGACTCGAACAGTGCCTCGACTTTGGCCCTTGCCCCTTCAGCTCGACCGGCTTCCAGATAATCTGGCGGAAGATCTCGTGCTGGTATCGGAGCCGCCCTCGATCATCCACATCCTCACGAAACGCTTCCAGCACTCTTGCGCAGAGCTTGCTGTCCATGCCCACAACAAACTGATACCCTCGCTCACCAGCCCAGGCCACGCTTACGCTAATCATAAAGACGAGAAATCCGAATACGAGCCGTTTCATGAATTGCATGCTTCCCTCCTCTGGCTCCACCCACACTTAGCAATATGTACAACCAGTTTTCCCACGTTCCTCTTCCATTGACAAGAAAAGTCGGCCCGCCTAAAATCCTTTTAACTTTTCAACTGCTCCACTTCACCACCATGACCCTCCTCGAACTCAGCAAATCTCTGCATAACTGCCAACGTTGCAAGCTCGCAAAAATGGGCCGAACCCAAGTGGTGTTTGGTGTGGGAAATCCGCACGCAAGCGTGATGTTCGTGGGGGAAGCCCCGGGGTTCCATGAAGACCAGCAGGGGGAGCCGTTCGTCGGGGCTGCGGGAAAACTATTGAACGATCTTCTGCAATCGGCGGGATTGTCACGCAGTGATATCTACATCGCCAATGTGATCAAGTGCCGCCCTCCGAACAACCGCGATCCGGAACCGGATGAAGTCGAGACGTGCAAGCCCTTTCTGATGCAACA
>JANYEF010000455.1 GCA_025363325.1 Nitrospira sp.
CAAATCACGTGTTTCTTGGTTCTTGGGACGCGTCGCTGAGGGAGGTCAAGAACGCCGGCGATGGAACGACCGTGGCACCCATCTTACATGGAGGTCCTATCATAAAAATTTCACGCAGCATCGCGATTTCAGTCAGCAGCGTTCTATCCATCGGCATGATGACCCTATCGACTGGCTCAGCCTTCGCCCGGAGCGGAGAAGTCCGCCTCAGCGCCAAGATGGTGTCCGGCGCGGCATCGGGCAAGGCAGACTATCGGGAGCGCGGCAACCGTCGGCGCCTCAATGTAGAAGCCGAGGATCTTCCGAACACGACTCCTTCACCCCAGACCGTCTTCGTGAACGGCTCCCCAGTCGGGAACATCATCCTCGCGGCTTGTCCGGTTCCGGCCACGCAGCTCCTCTGCGGTGAACTGGAGCTGAACACGCAGGATGGGCAATCGGTCCCCGTGATTGCGCGGGGCCAGATCGTGAATATCGGTGCGAATCCAGCCGTGCTTGCCGGTACGTTCTGATAATTCTCTCCTCTGCAACACAGAGCCACCCTCCCGTGGCTGGCTCTGTGTTCGTGAACGCGCGTACGGTGCGTTTACCTTTTCCTCACCCTGCCGTCTTACTGAGTGACAGGTTGATTGGAGCGGGCCACCAGATGAGAGAGCTGGATCGGCACCGTCCAAGAAGAACAACCACTATGGGTACTCATCACCCGCTCTCTCGCACATAAGGAGGACGTAGTATGAAGGACAGTCTCTTGAAAGCCGGAATGATTGCCAGCTTGGTCATGGCCGTGGCAGCCCCAGCCGTCATACCCAACGTGGTGCTTGCGCAGGCTGATATCCGTCAGGAAGATCGCCGGGCCGATCGGCAAGCCGATCGCCAGGCAGACAGGCAAGAGGATCGGCAGGCGGACCGGCAGCAAGATCGTCAGGCCGACAGACAGCAGGATCGACAGATGGATCGGCAGCAGGACCGGCAAATGGATCGCCAGGCCGACCGGCAACAGGATCGACAAGCGGATCGGCGCGCCGATCGTGGTGGACGCGGTCGGTAAGCGAATCGGGCTAGAAATGAAACGAGGGGCTCACGACCCGAGTCGTGAGCCCCTCTTCTTTTGCTTCAAACGAGCAAGATGCTACCGGTGCCTCTTACCCTGGACATCATGCTTTTCGCGGGCAATATGGCGCGAGGCACGATCCTGTGCTTGGTGAATTCTGGCCTTTTCTTTCTTGGTGACCACACCGTCGGATTTGGCCTTGTCTTCCATCTTGTTGATATGCCCCTGTTGCTTATTCAGCCGATGCGCTTCTCGCTCATTCAACTGACCACTGGCAATCCCCTGGTCAATCCGCTTTTCCTGATTCGCCTGCCGCTGGTCGATCACCGGCGTTTCAGCCTCCGCATAGGCCATCCCGGTCATCAGCAACGTCATTGCACCGACTGCTAAGAGCATCCTCTTCATCGTGACCTCCATGGAGTGTGTATGTAATGTCCCCTTGCATCGAGTAACGCGTCATCTCATCATCGGTTGACTCAGTGGCATTACCGGGTGACCACAAGAGAACCGGCCTGGCTCACAGGCCGTATGGACGACATCCGTACTGTACTGGGATTTTGCGAAAATGGAAGAAAAGATGAAAATATCGGAATTAGCGGTCGCGCCCGCCATGGCTGCCACCATGATCAGATCGTCCACCGCGATCGTCGCGCCCACCACCACTGCCGCTGCGATCGTCACGCCCACCTCGATCCGAGCTGCCGCTCCGGTCCATGCGATCGCCACCGCCGGAGCCGCCGTGATCACTGTCGTGAAAAATCCGATCTGCACGCTGACCTTTTGACACCTGATCTCTGACGTTCTGCAGGCTCATTCGGCCTTGCTGAAATTCAGGGCCGCGCCGTTTGATCTCCCGCGCCAGATCGGTCAGTTCCGTGGACCGAAAGCCTTGACGCAGACCCTCGGCCACCAACGCCGTCCCGTCTTTGGCCGGGATCTTGGCTTCCTTGAGAATGGCGAGACTCTTCGCCCCGGAGGCCAGAGACTCCTGAGACACTTTCGACCCAGTTCCTTGCGTAATCCGCGCAAGCTCACGCACTTCCTCAGCCGTCGCCCCTCGGCTCAAGGCCTCGGCCACCCCCTCAAGAGCCCGCTGACGATTGCCTTGAGTTGAATCGACCGTGCCTTTGGTCGTCGATTCCTGCAAAATTTCATGGGCAGATTCGAAATGTACGACCAACTGCCGCAAGACGGCATCAATGCGCTTCGGCTCGACGCCCTTCGCCAATCCTTCTTTCACCTTGTTCGCTAAGGGCTCGGTGGGGAGACCTTTCTCACCAGCCTTGGTCACCTGTTCCACCAGCTGATTCACCTCTTCCGCAGAGTGACCTTGCGCCGCGCGCAGCCGGTCGATCTCCTCCCGATCCTGATTCGAGAGAGAGTCGGCGAGCACCGGTGCCGCCGTGAGGCACAGCGCCAGGCTCACCAGCCAGACCTGTATGTTCATCGTAGGACGCATGTTGTTATCGAACGACCACCACTCCGTTTATCTGTCCAAACCCATCCATCACAAAATCTTCCGCCAGCGGCGGTACCAGCCATTCTTTTTCATCAACCAGATATAGGAACGTATGTTCCCCTGACCGCAACGATACCTCGGCAGCCCAGACCCCGCTGTCTCCCATCGGCTTCATCGGCGTCGCCCCCTTGACCCAGCCGTTGAATGATCCCACCACGTATACCGTCTTGGCCTCTGGCGCGGACAGCGTAAACCGAATGCCACCGGTCACCGGCTTGGGCAACTCGGGCTTGATCGTTGTGGCACAGGCGCTCACCGCCGCGGCGAAGGCCAGACCCATCATCACCCGTTGAAGAGCCGCTCTGATACCGCTCACCATAGGCGGGAGAGTACCGGACGGCACCGCCCGTTGCAAGAGAACTGGTCTTAGGTTTAGATACTGACATCGAGCACCGCATTCTGTGACCCAAATCCATCCCCAGACGCCTCGCCCGCCAACGGATCGGCGAGCCATTGTTTGCCGTCAATGACGAACATGTATTGATAGCGGCCAGGCTTCAGGGGAATCGTGGCAGTCCACATGCCGCCCTCCGACCGCTCGAGTTGCGTCTGCCCAGGATTCCAGCCGTTGAAATCGCCGGCGACCGAGACCGACCGAGCCCCAGGCTGAAGCAGCACGAGCCGCACAAATACTTTGGTATCTTGTCCTGGCGCGAGCGACGCCGTCTGCGGCTGGCCCCCAGCAACAGGCACCGGCACCTCCACGATCCGTTCCGGTCCAAGTCGCATCAAACCCACAACAGTCACGACCGTTACACAAGCCACCGCCATGGCGCCGGCCAGATTCCATTCCAAGGTCCGTGGCACTGTGACCGCTGCGCGGAGTCGACCCCACAGGCTGATGGATGCGGGTGCCAACCGGGCCTGCACCTGCGCGAGGAATCGAGCCGACGGCGCGAGACGGGGCAACTGCGCTGCCTCGGCCACGACCAATTCCAGGTTCAGCCAGCGCCGCCTCAACGACGGATCGGCATCCACCGCCTGGAGGAACGCCACCCGCTCCTCCGGCGGCAGCTCGTCATCGAGAAATCGTTGGATCAGCAGCTCTTGCTCCGTCATACTTATGTCTCTTTCAATTCCGCCAATTCACGACTCAATTGCAGCCGTCCCTTATAGACCCGCATTTTCAACGTATCGACGTTCACCCCGAGAATCTCCTGCATCTCTTCGTAACTCAACCCTTCGATATGCTTCAGCACAAAGGCTTCACGATAGAGCGGCGGCAACCGTTGAATCGCTCGATCCAATTGTGCAGCGACTTGCTGCTGTGACAGGAGCCGCTCCGGGGTTCGCTCTTCCACCACTCGGTCATCGAGCACGTCTTCGATATCGACATCATGGACACCCTGCCCAGGCCGTTTGACTCGGAGCCAATCCTTGCACTTGTTCGCCGCGATCCGGTAGAGCCAGGTGGAAAACTTCGACTCGGCTCGAAACGTGGGCAACGCCTTAAATGCCGCGACGAACGTGTCCTGTGCCAGATCCTCGGCCTCAGTCCGGTCCCCGACCATCCGATAGGCCAAGTTCACAATGACCGTCGCGTATCGTTCGACCAACTGCCCGAACGCATCGTGGTCCTGCTTCAGGCTTCGCGCCACTAACTTGGCCTCGTCGGCCGCCCCGCGTGAGTCTAGCAACATGGCCATGCTCGTTCACTCCGCATAGCCGCTGCCGTATTCTCTTTTCTACCTTCCTGTTCCATTTGACGAATCGGTGAGTCGAAGGTAAACACCCTCGAAAGGGTTAGAACCGGTAGCTGGCCCCGATGGACAGCGCATAGTCAGGAGCCCCGTTGGAGACGCCGACGGTCATGCCGCCATTGAGCCGCCATGCTGTCGAGGCCGTATAGTTCATCCCGAAAAAAACATCACGGGCATTCACGAAACCTGAAATAATCGCTCGATATTCTTCAAAATAAACGCTGCCAAGCAGGTTCTTCGCGAAGTAATAGCCCCCTCCGACGTCATACCACCACTGGTTTCTGAGGTTCAGGCCTTCAGGCCGACCAATGATGTTGAAGCCCCCATCGAGAAACGTAATCCAGTTGTCCCCCAAGAGCTTGGAAATTTCGGCTCCAACCCCCTCGTCCATCTCGCCGGTTCCCAGACCCTGTGTTGCACTGGCTGTCGGCAGCTTCAGACGACCTGTGACTGCAATCAACGGGGTCCAGTCCTTCTCCTCAACGATATAATAGCGGCCCTTCAGGATGATGTCCCCGAGACCAGCCGCCGTGACGTTCTGTCCGGCCACCCGCGTTGTGGTTCCGCACGTGCGATTCTTCCCGCTCACACTAGAGTTTTTCCCGCTACAACCTCCATCGTCTGGAGTGCCTCCCCCTCCGCCACCGGGTCCGCTATTAGGATTATCGTCAATTCGCACTGCATTGCCGCCCACAAGGGTCGCCCGTCCATCCGTTGTCGCAGTGACAAACGGGATGATCAGCGTGACATCGCCATCCTTGAACAATCTCCGAATCGAAATTGGGGCATAGAAGAATGTGCTCGTCGTACTCGTTCCGAAATTCCCGCTGCTATAGCTCGGGGTAAACCCAATTTGCCAATTCCGATCAGACGGAGGCGAAGGCGGTCCTTGATCAGTCTTGTCCGCCGCAGACGCCTCCATACCCCAGAGTCCTGTTGCCATGATGATACTGATGATCACCCGTATCCATTTCAACATTGCCGTCCCTTCATCCTTTCCGTACGTCACGCCTCCGATAGGCATGAGGCTCATGGTTGCGCTCCAACCTATCCAGACGCCGAGCGAAGTGCAACCCTCCTGAGACCAGAGAAACTGACAAGACAACGGCGCCGGGGAACTCTCCCAACGCCGCTGTCTATGCCAGCATCGACAACCCGACCTGAACTAATTCCGGCCACCCCGTTCCGGCTTCTCCGGTCGTTCCGGTCTCTGAGGCCGCTCGGGTCGCTCAGGCCGCTGTGGGCGTTCGATGCGCTCGGGACGATTGGGCCGTTCCATCTGGACGGCACGGGCGTTGTCTCGTCCCTGCTGGCCATGCTCACCGGCGACCTGATCAGCGCGATCCAGTCCGCGGAGTTCGCCACCGGTATTCGCACGGCGATCCTCTCGCCGATCGAGTTGTCGGTCTTCGCGCCGGTCCACCTGGCGATCTTCTTGTCTCAGTCCTCGATCCTCCTGCCGCAAACCCCGGTCCTCCTGCCGAACATCGCCAACTTGGGCGAACACTGCCGTGGCGCCCAAACCGGTTAGCACAAGTGTGAGAGCCGTGAATGTCATAGCACGATGCATGTGATCCTCCTTTTTGAAGATTGAAAGTACTCCGACAATCATCTGCAGGGGTCCTCCGCACACTGCGAGTGATCATCCCTCTGCGACCTACAGCAAGTCGCTTCTACTCAGTAAGACGGGGGAGAGACAAAAAGGTAAACGGACCGTCCCATATAACGAGGAAGGCGACTCCTCCCAGCTACACGATCGCAATCTCAGAAGATTTGCCAAAAATGAACGAGCGGCTGATCACGCACATGGTGAGCAGCCGCTCTCAATACGTACCACTGAGATCTGGATTACCGACTGTGGCTGAGACGATCTGTCCGACGATCAAGTTGGCGGTCTTCTCGGCGATCAAGCTGCCGGTCCTCTCTCCGATCCTCTCGACGATCATCGTTCACATTGCGGACATCGTCCCGCCCGCCGCGACCGCTGTTCTCGCCGCCACGGCCCGACCCGCTAATGGCTGAGCCAGGACCGCTGTTCGCAGAACCAGTGCCTCTGTTGTCGCTTCCGCCCTGGCCACTACGATCATCGCCTCGATTCCCACCGCGATCGTTAGCCCCTTCGAGGCGGAATCGGTCGAACTGTGCTCGCAGACTCTGTCGCTCTGTTTCTGTCAACTGCGATTGGTCGATGCCTTCAATCCTGGCCCGCAACTGCCCCTCTTCCCGACCGACCCTCGCTCGAAAGTCATTGTTGCGAAAGGTGACGCTCCGCTCCGCACCGTTCGCTGACGGCACGACCGTCGACACTTGCCGGAGCAGATTCTTATTGGGATCGCTGTTTAAAAACAGTGCCCGCTGCTCCACCTCCGTCAGGGATACATTTCGGAACTGAACCTCCTGCACCCCTGGCCGAGCAAATTGCGTCTGGATCGTCAGCTTCAGCGCCGCAACATCCACCCCGCCGCCCGTCGTCCGCGGCAAGGCTCCGACAATCTCCACCTGCCCATGTTGAATCGGCGGAGCCGTCTGCGCCCACACCGGAGTGGCCATTATTGCCAGCGCACCCACAATCCAGACTGCCATTTTATGGTGTTTCATGATCAACCTCCTCTGTCGTCCTATTAGTCTTCCAGCTCAGCTTCGCGCCAGGTCACGATGCCGCCACTCAGCCGGCCCTTTAGCTTAACCAAGGTGCCGACCTGCACGGCATTGAAGAAGGCTGCGCGGCCGATCGGTTGCTCGTTCAGACCCTGAAAGTCGTTGTTGCTCAATCCCGATGTGTTGACCGTCACGCCCAGGATCGTCAGGCTCGGGTTCGACAGAACCTGTATAGGCCCTTGGAGGTCCACCTCGTCGTCCGCCGCGCGTTGCTCGACCCGCGTCGCAATCACCGAGTTGCTGCCACCCACACGGCCACGCACCCGCACATGGTCCCCGACCAACAGATCGTTCAGGTCTGTGATCTGATTCCCGCCGCTCGCCTTGAACTCGGTCTGGCTGTTCACGCTAACCGTCATACCAGACAGCCCCGTAATCGTGAACGTCTTCGCCCCAAGATCGACTGCGGCAATGTTACCTTCCAGCTTCACTCCGGCGTGGAACTTCACATGCTTCGCCGTTAGAATTCCATTGGCCAACCGGCCTTCGGCAGACAGCTTGGCGCCTACGACAATCTCATCGATCGTACCGCCGCGGAACTCGGTACTTGGCGTCGTCTGCACGTGGGTGGTCCCAATGAAGAAATCGCCTGGGCCAAGGACCTGCGTCACGAAACCTTCCACTTCGAACTCGTCTGCCTGCTGCACGCCCTGATTCTCCGGCTCAACCTTTGTGGCCACCAGCGTGCCCTGAGTTTGGACGTTCGGTCCAGGCGTGAATTGCGTCCCCTTCACTTCGACAAACAGGCCGTTCCAAGCATTGCCCGCAGGACTCGGCATATCGTTGATGAGCGCCGTCGTATAATTCACCGTGAGGTTGCCGATCTGGAAGGTCTTCGGGTTTGCGCCATCGGCGTGGTTCTTCACAAAGCCACGTACCTCAGGCGTCACCGTTCCTCGGAACTTCTGTTCAATGAATGTTGCCTGAATGATTCCATCAGGCCGGATATGCCCGTTCACCTCGACCGAGTCAGTCCCGGCAACAAGTTTCCTAATGTCCCGGTTCGGGTTCTGAGTGCTATTGTCAATGTTGTCGTCAATGATCGTCGTATTGTCGACCAGCACCGTTTGGCCCATGACCACAAGGCTTAGACCATCCGCTGCGACCGACTGCACCAATCCCTCGACAGCATCTCTCTGGCGAACCAAACTGGCCGACCGTTGATTGCCGTTAAACGAGCCGGTCACCATCACCGTCATGCCGAGCTTGAGATCGCTCTGGCTACCCGGCTGGCCGTCGACCGAGAAGGACGATCCGCTCGTGTCGAATTTCTTACCGTTCACAAATACGCTGCCGAAGCCGGTAATCGTGCCGGAGGCTGCAGCAGATCCGCTGGCGCTGCCGCTTACCGGGCCAGACGGCGCCCCGTCGCCACCGCTGCCGCAACCGCTCAACAACCCGACTAACCCAACCGCTCCGAAAAGAGTGAACAGAATAGATGACTGTCGCATGGCTTTCTCCTGGTTATATAGTTGATGGTTATGATTTCGGTTTGGGAACATCGCCGACCGGCAATCCACCGGCCGGCCGTGGCACATCAGCTAATACATCCGCCGACCAAGCCACATGTGCTGGGCACCACTGCCACACGCCGAGGGTGATGATTCGGGTGAGACCGGCGGGAAGGCAGGCCGTCGTGTTGACCGATATGTCACGATTGACGACGCGGGTCGAAGTTCCGCAGCGACTCAGATAAGATTCACCGGTGACCTTGTGCAAATCGAAGTGGGGCACGAAAAAGGCGACGACTGGAACCGGTAACACCGCGAGCGACGAATTGTCCGCCCACTCGCTCCCTGCACAATGGCCGTCCAGCCCTGCCGTCCGTTTCACATCATCGCGAACCAATGTTGATGTGCAGCCTGACAGGAGCAGGGCAATTGAAAGGATAAGCGCGCTCGTCTTTGAATGAACCTGTCGCATGGAACTTTCCTCTGGCCTCGTCTGATGGGTTAGACGGAGGAGAGGAAGAAAGGTAAACAGAGAAGGCGGGCGTCCTACTGGACGTCCTGGAAGAAGGCGCGGGGCAGCACCGGCAGGCAGAACTCGACATGGAGGATGATGAGGAGAACGCGGAGGAAGCTTTTCCAGACGCCCATTCTCAAAAACTTCCGAGCATCGGCAATGACGGGAGGCGACAGGAGCCGCGGGGTGGTGACACGGATGAGACGTTCGCAAACAGTGCGCGGCGGCGCAACGTCTCCGCCCGCTTCTTCGCTTACTCGTAGGGCATCTTG
>JANYEF010000576.1 GCA_025363325.1 Nitrospira sp.
CGAATTTCTCGTTCACCACGACCACTTCCCCACGCGCCACCAGCTTGTTGTTGACCAACACTTCCATCGGTTCTCCCGCAAGCTTTTCCAGCTCAATCACCGACCCTTGCCCGAGCTGCAATAGCTCTCGAATCACCATCTTGGTTGACCCGACCTGCACGGTCACCTGCATCGGAATGTCGAGGATAAAGTCCAGGTTCTTGGGCGCAGGGACCGCTCCTCCTCCGTCAAGCGATGGAAATGACGCAGGTGCCAGGGGAGGAGAAGGCGCGGTGGTGGGAGCGTTCGCTCCGGAATTCGTCACGTCGTTGTCAGCCATGAACGGTTCTCCTCAGGCGTGTGATTCGCTTACGCGATCACCTTTTCAATGCGACAGGCGTGGTTCCCCTTAAACACGCCAGGACTCCCTTGAAACTTCAGATATCCTTCAACGAAACAATCGAGTGGATCGCCAGGTCGTTGGTCTAAGAGGATGAGATCTCCCGGAGCGAAGTCCAACACGTCTCGTACTTTGACCGAGACGGTTCCGAGCCGAACCGTCACTGCAAGCGGACACTCTTGTAGCTTTTCATGAAAGCGAGTCGCCCAGCTTCCGTCTTGCTCGACTTGATCTGAGACGATGCCCGAATAGAGTTTCTCTTTAATGGGCTCGAACATCGAATAGGGATACACAAGAAAGAAGTCGCTGGTGGTCTCTCCGAATTGAACTTGGAGGGTGGTCACGAAGACGATCTCTGAAGCAGCGACCACCATGGCGAACTGAGGATTGGCTTCTGAACGGACCAACTCGGTCTTGACGACGAGTGCGGCGCGCCAGGCTTTGTCCAGGTCCTCAAACGCTAGTTGCACAAGCTTCTTGATGATCCGTAGCTGAATCGACGTGAAATCGCGGCCTTCAGGCTTGACATGTGTTTGTGCCTTACCCCCGTAGAAATAGTCCACAATGAGGTACACCAAGAGCGCACTCAGGACAAATAGACCATTCCCCCGAAGCGGGTCCATGCGAAACACATTCAGTGAGGAGGGAATCGGAACGGTCTTCATAAACGCGCCGAACTTCATGATTTGCGTCCCGACAATATTGAACTCCACCTTCGTATTCAGCAGAATGCTCCATGAGAGGGACTGTCGCCGAGTAAACCGGTCGTTTATCAACTCGAGCGTCGGCATACGCCCGCGAATGATGCGTTCCTGATTGAAGAGATCGTACTGTTTGACCCCGCCTGCTGGCTGCCCCTCTTCCTCTGCTTGGGTCTCAACCTCCCCGGAGACGACTCCTTTCAACAGCGCATCGATTTCGTCTTGTGAAAGTATTTTTTCCATCGTGACGGGTGGCTCCGGCTATTGCACGACGAAGTCCGTGAAGTAGGCTGCTCGCACACCAGGTTTCGGAAGGAGACTATTGACGCGTTGGGTGATCTCAGTGCGCAACTCGAATTTGCCCTGAGTGGTTCGGATCGATGCGGAATCCTTACTCGTCAGGAGGACGAGGATCGTGTCTCGTAGCTGTGGGGTACGACTGGCGAGTTCAGCCGATGCTTCTTGACTCTCGAGCTCCAACTTCACCGTCAGTTTTAGATAGCGCACTTCTGGCGTATCCGCCAAGTTCACGATAAAGGGGTCGATATCGTAGATGGCGCCTGGGCCAGGGGCTTTAGCAGCGCCATGCTTTGCCTCCGTCTCGCCATGCTCCGCCGCCTTTGCGACTGTCGCCTCTGGTTTCTGCTCGTCTCCCCCATGCCCTCCAGCCATGAGCTTCAAGAGCGCAAACGCCCCTCCAAGACCAAGGACGAGTGTCCCCACCACGATGATGATGACCATTTTCAGTGGAATCCCCTGCGCGGCCGGCACGGGCGACGCTGGCGGCTTGCTTTCTGCCTCTGACATATGAACCTCCATTAGGCGAACGGTACCGACAAACGGGAAGTTTGCAATGGCTATGCCATCAGAATGGAGCGTGACGTGAGTGATACATCAGTTGGAACAAGGCATCTGGCGTATGAATCCGATAAACTGAGGCCAGAAATCCAACGCACCGCCCTGCCAGAGACTTGACAATGTCAATAAGATGACGCGCGGCGGTGATCGAATAGACCGGCAGTGCGAGCGAAAAGAAACAGTGGCGATTGGAGCGCCGCCGAGCGGCGCTCCAA
>JANYEF010000019.1 GCA_025363325.1 Nitrospira sp.
TCCGGCGGGCCGCCTCTCTATTCGGACACAGGTCGTCCGGTCGAGCGACGCACTCATCCGAGAGGCGATGTTACGCGAACTGGGGCGGGGCGGGCAGGTCTACTTCGTCCATAACCGAGTCGAAACGATGGAGAAGACGGGGGCCTGGCTCCAACTACTGGTGCCCGACGCGCGCATCGTGATGGCCCATGGGCAGATGAACGCCAAACCCCTCGAAGCCGTGATGCTGAAGTTCTTTCGCCGAGAGGCGGATGTGTTGATTGCCTCGGCCATTATCCAATCAGGCATCGATGTGCCCCATGCCAACACGATCTTCGTCAATCGTGCCGACATGTTCGGCCTCGCACAGTTGTACCAATTGCGTGGGCGAGTGGGACGAAGCGGCGACCAAGCCTACGCTTACTTCCTGGTCCCCGACGAGGGACAGTTGAGCGAAGACGCCCAGAAGCGCCTCACCGCCATTCAGCAATTTACCGAACTGGGGGCCGGCTTCCGCATCGCCGCGGCGGATATGGAAATCCGTGGCGCCGGCAACCTTCTCGGTAAACAGCAATCGGGGCATATTGCTGCCATCGGACTCGATCTCTACATGCAGATGGTGGAGCAGGCCGTCCAGCGTCTCAAAGGCCAGGTGGTGGAAGAAGAGCCGGACCCCACCCTCCGGCTCAACGTCTCTGCCTTTATTCCGGATGAATACGTCGCCGATCCTCACCAGCGCCTCTCGTTCTACAAACGGCTCTCGTCCTGTACTCAAGTTGGAGACCTCGCCTTACTCCATGGCGAAATGCAGGATCGGTATGGGCTAGCCCCGGACTCCGTCGAGCGACTATTTGAAGTCATGCAGGTGCGACTCCAGGCCAAAGCCCTGCGCCTGAGCTCAATCGAACTCAAGACTCACTCCGTCGTCGTCACGCTCAACGCCAAGAGCCGGGTCGCAAGTCAGGCGATGCACCGAATGATGGACCGGTACAAGAAGCGGATTTGCTTCCTGTCTCCACTCTCGTTCGAGCTCCAAATGCCGCATCAGGACTGGCCTTCCATCTTTCGAGAACTCACCGCAACCTTGCAAACCCTGGGAGTCTGTGATACCAACACCACGAGGTCCCCGCAATCATCTCACTGACAAGGTCTCACGCGCCTATGACTCGATCATCGAACGGATCCATGAACGTCGTCGCTGTCCGACTCGTCTCCCTACTCGCCTACGCCATCGGTGGCACTTTCCTGTTACTCATCGGCTGTGCGCCACCGCCCGAGGAAGGTGTGCTGGCTCTCGTCAACGGCCGGCAAATCACGAAGACCGAATTCGAAATCCGCTGGGGAGAACTGGCCGAGGCCACCAGGGCGCGGTACGAGAAAGAAGGGGGGAAGCGCCGCTTCCTCGACGAACTCATCACGCGTGAACTGCTCATGCAGGAAGCGCGCAAGCTAGGACTCGACCAGAACGATGCCATACGCGATCGAACGCAACGCTACAGGGAACAACTGATTCTTGACGAGCTTCTCAAGGATCGGATCAAAGCCAAGGTCGAACTCTCCAAGGAGGAATTGGACGACTTCTACGGGAAGCATGCCCGCGAACTCCTGACGCCATTGAAAGTGCAGGTGTCGCAGATGCTGCTGCCCAATATTTCGGCCGCGAAAGATCTCGAACACCAGGTCAACCAAGGAGGGGACTTCGCCAAGTTTGCGCAGCGTTATTCCATCGACGACAAGACGAAAGCAAAAGGGGGAGATCTCGGCCCCTATCGAGAAGCATTGGTCGTTCCAGAAGTTGATGCAGTCATTCATACCCTCAAGCCCGGACTGATTAGCGCGCCGATCAAAACGGACGCCGGCTATTACCTCGTCAAGATTACGCCGCTCGACAAGGAAATTATTCAGGCGGACGTGGCCGTTCGGGAACGCCTTCGACAAGAACTGCTTAACGAGAAGCGCCGAAAACGTTTTGACGGCGTGATCGCCGACATCCGCGCGAAGGCGATCATCCGCCTCGCCGACGCCTCCCACTATGTCGCCGACGACGTCGGCACACGCTGAATCGTCACGGATCGAGATTTCCCTCACTAGCCCAGGCTATTCATGAATACCTACTACGTCGTCCGATCCTCTCGCCCGGAGGGGCTTTTCTCGTTCGGCCTCCTCGACGGACTACAAGTACGCCTCCGTCGGCCTTACTTGCGAGAAGCCCCGGCGGGCTTCGGTCTCGAACGCCTCGAGACGGCATTCATGAATAATCCGGGCTAGGCTCCTCAAGTCCTCCACAATTCGTGTACAATCCCTCGAAACCTCGCCAACCGGCCGATCCCATCGACGCGGGGCGAGTCCTCTATCCATTATCCATGATCACGATCCGTCGGTTTATCACGATGGCACAAGACTGGCTAAGAGATTCGCTCTTCTTCGCGCTCGGACTGATCGCACAGGCGTCTCTTCTTTCAGCCGGGCAGGTGGAAGATGGGATCATCGCGATTGTCAACTCGGATCTCATTATGCTGTCCGAGATGAGACGGGAACTCGCCCCGGAGCGGGAACGGATTCAGAAAGAGTATCGCGGCGATGTCCTCGCGCGCCGGCTGAAGACGGCGGAATACATGGCGCTGACCTCGATGATCGAGCGCAAGTTGCAACTCCAGGAAGCCAAGGTTCGAGGCGTCGCGGTCACCGATCAGGAAGTCCGGCAAGCGGTTCAACAGATGAAGCAACAGGGAGAAACGATCGACGAGACGAACCTGGCAAGCCTGAAAAACGTCCGGGAACAGCTGACACTGCTCAGGATCGTCGACCGCGATGTGCGGAGTGGGGTGATGGTCGCGGACTCCGACATGAAACGGTACTTCCAGGGACACCGCGATCGGTTTGCGCTCCCGGAGGAATACACGCTCAGCCAGATTCTCATTTTACCCCGCTCACCGGACGATACGGCCGACGCGAGGGAGAAAATTCGTGAGGTAATGGCGCGGCTCAAGCAGGGGGAGTCCTTCGAGGATTTGGCGCTGCGCTTCTCCGACGGCCCGAACGCCTCACAGGGGGGGCGCCTGGGCTTGGTGCGGCAGGGAGAGCTCTTGCCTGGCATTGAGCGCGCCATCGCCAACCTGGTGCCCGGCGGCATCTCGGATATGATCGAGACCCCGGAAGGCTTTCACATCATGCGCGTGGATGACAAGAAGCCCAAACAGTTCCGCCCGTATGAGGAAGTCCGCATTGAAATCCAGGGACTCGTCTTTCGGCAGAAAAACGAAGATGTCTTCCAAGCGTGGCTGGCGGACCTCAAGAACAAGGCCTACATCGAGATTAAGTTCGAATCCGCTCTTTCAGGACCGCCCACAACCGGTCACGGCCCTCGCCCGTCACCGACGAGTAAGGAATAACTTCGTCGCCCTCGACCAATCCCAGCCCTCCCTGCAGCCGACGAAGCGCACCGACGCGCTCGCTCATTTTTAACTTGTCCACTTTCGTTGCCACCACGATGGGCGGCCGTCCCGCCGACATAAGCCAGGCGATCGTCTGACTGTCTTGTTCGCTCAGCACCCGGCTTTCCACCAACACCACCACCGCGCGCAGCTGTTCGCTGCCGTCGAGATACTGCTCGATCAACGGCGCCCACTGGGCCCGCAGCGCTTTCGACACCTTCGCGTATCCATACCCAGGCAAGTCCACCACTACAAATCGCGCCAACCCTGGATCGTCGCTGGTGACCCGAAAGAGGTTGACCAAGCGGGTCTTTCCGGGCGTGCGGCTCACCTTGGCCAGGCCCTTGCGCTGCAAGAGGGAATTGATGAGAGAGGACTTTCCGACGTTCGACCGCCCGATGAAAGCGACTTCCGGGAGCGTACCTTTCAGAAACTGTTCTGGCCCTGCACAACTTCTGATAAACTCTGCCGTGAGGATTCTCATGCTGCACCCATCCACCTATCAGACACCATGTTATTGACACAGACACTCATCGCCTCTGTGATACGCCGCCTCTAATGCGGAAGTCAACCGCACAATCCAGGTCCCGTGTGAAGGCGTTCCTGCTCATCGCCCTCTGCCTTCCGGTTGGGGCGGTCCTGTTGCTGTTGTTGCTCACGATGCCCGATGTCTCGGTCTTACGCACAACCAATCCAGCCGTGACCGCCCTGATGGAAGCGCGACAGACTCAGGCTGAGGCACAAGGCCACACCATCGGACGCCGTTGGATGTGGGTGCCGCTCGCACGTATCTCTTCCAACCTCCGCCAAGCGGTCGTGGCGGCGGAAGATGCGTCGTTCTTCACCCACGAAGGATTCGATTGGGAAGGGATCAAGGACGCGGCTCTGTACAACCTCGAAGCGGGCGAACTCAAGCGTGGGGGGAGCACCATTACTCAGCAACTGGCCAAAAACCTCTACCTGTCATCCGAACGGTCCCTGCTTCGAAAGGCGCGGGAAACTCTGATTACGCGCTCCCTCGAACATCATCTCACGAAGGAGCGTATTCTCGAGCTGTATCTCAACGTCGCCGAGTGGGGGCAGGGCGTTTATGGCGCTGAGGCAGCGGCCCGTCATCACTTCAAGAAGTCTTCGCGCGACCTGACGGCCGACGAGGCCGCGTGGCTGGCGGCCATCTTGCCGTCGCCACGTCGATACGATCCAATGCGAAAAACGACCGCCCTGGCTCGTCGACACGACCGAATCCTCAAACGGATTACTCGGGGATCTCACCAATCTCCCCAGCTAGAACCAGGACCAAAGTCAGAGCCAGACTCAGAACCAGAGTTAAAACCAGACCAACATTCGGCAGAGCCCCCAGTTCAGGAACAGGAGGGAGGCTACAACGAGTCGCCGACCTCGCGATAGTCTCGCTCGCCGAAAATGGCCGATTCATGCGTGTAATGTTTGAATTCGAGCAGATTGAAGGAGGGATCTTCGAGAAAGAATGTGTGGTGCTCGATCCGGGTGCCGGGGAACCGGACGCGGGGCTGTTGATAGAAGGGCAATCGTTTCGCCTGAGCCTGCTCCAGGAACTGTTGCCACGAGTCTTTCGACAAGAATACCAGGCCGAAATGGTGGGGATAAATGCCTTGTTGCGGTGGCAGGGGTTCCGTCGTCAGATGCGCCACGAGTTGATGCCCCGCGAGTCCGAACATGACGGCGTGGCTCGACTCCCGACCCAAGGTACAACCAAGTCCATCGACATAGAAACGTTTCGCCGCCGCCACATCGTGCGTAGGAAAAGCCAAATGAAAAAGCGTGTCATTCATGGAAATTGTCCTCGAACGGTCGGCTGGCCAATCCCGTTCCACCAACCGGCAGCCATATGGACGGTCACATGCCTGATGGCAAATCGCCCGTCCGGTGAGAGGACTAAGGCCCCGGCCGACCCACGGATCCGAGACACGAGCATACGCAACACCTGTCTGGCGGCAACCGCAGGGCTCTTTCCCATAACCAGATGATCGCAGATACTCTTGGCGATCACAAGGCGGATGATGCCTTCGCCCATGCCCGTCATCGACACAGCACCACTCTGATTGTCCGCGTAGACTCCACAGCCGATGAGCGGCGTGTCGCCAACCCGCCCCGGCAACATCGAATCGATGCCCCCTGTCGATGCCCCTGCCGCCACCGTCCCAGACCGATCCAGGGCAACGGCACCGACGGTCCCGTGCTGGTCCTTCTCTGTCCGCTTCAATTTCAGCATCGCGCGATAGAGACGCATCGTCTGCGCAGCGGTCGTTGAGGCACGAGGAGACTTACCGGGTCTCCGGCGAGACGGTCGCGCGCTCGGTAGCTGCTCAAGTTGTCCGTGCCGCGCAAACCGCGTGGCCGAAGGTCCCACGAGCAAGACATGATTTGTGTCTTCCATAACCAGGCGGGCCGCCGTAATCGGATGCAGAACCCCTTCGATCGAGGCGACGGCTCCGGCTTTGAGGTGGGCCCCTTCCATGATCGCGGCATCCATCCGCTGCACCCCGTCCAGTTGACGATTCGCGCCTCGCCCCGCATTGAACAGGCCCGATTGCTCAAGGAGACCGATCGTACATTCAACGGCGATCAGCGCAGAACCTCCTTGCGCAAGGATGGCGTAGCCAGCCGTAAGCGCATCGGCCAGACAGGTGGCCTGCGTCGACGTCATACGTCGGGAACCAGCGCCTCCGTGGGCAAGAATCAGGGGGCGAGAGCTGTTCAATTGAGGAGAAGATCTCGGGTCTGCCGGTACGCTGGATTTTTCATGCGATCTAGATCGGTTCGCACGAACCCCAGCCCGGTGACGCAGAGCTCGAAGTTGTCGGAAAGCTTTCGGAACAGAGGAGGCCCCTCCTGTGACGGACCGTCAGCCATTTGCGCGACAATCCCGTAGGAGCGCTTTCCCGTCTTCATATAGTCCACGAGGAAATCTTTGTGGTAGATCAATCCGGCCGTCTTGAGGCGGCGCAGATATTCCGGAAACAGACCCGCCATGAAGAGCGTGAAATCGCCGATGTGCCGATGCACGTCCCGTTCACGATCCATCGACTGCGCTTCGAGCAATACTTCCGATTCAAACAAGAGGTCCAGCACCGTATCGACCGGTTGGTCTTGCTGATTTCTGACCTTATACAGTTGGTCGGTATGGGTAAACTCGACAAGCAGATTGGAGACGTAGCCGGTGACGTTGAGGTCGGGCCACCCGAGATGTTCCGTGAAACTTTTCTCGGTCAGGGCGCCGAACAGCTGACGGAGCGGATGCCGTGGCGGGACTTGCGTTCTCATATCCATCTCTTACATCTTCCGGAAACGCTCATTTTTAGTATACCAGATGTTGGTCGAAGTACCGATGTCGGCCCCCTTGATCCTTCTATCGGTTTTCACGAAGCGGACTTGAGTACAGATCGGAACTAGCAGAATCCGCAGGCTGTTCAAAAAGACCGTCCTCTTCGTTTGTGGTTTGTCTGGTTCATCTGGTTTCTCTGGTTAGTCTGGTTCAACCAAAGAAACCAGACAAACCAGAGCAACCAGTCGTTTCACGCTTCTCGGCTGTCGAGCGCAAAGGTCACTGGTCCGTCGTTCAGTAACTGAATCTGCATATGCGCCGCAAAGACGCCGGTTTCAACCGAAATCCCTTGCGCCCGTAGTTCTATTGCCACGGCTTCATAGAGACACTTGGCTTCGTCAGGAGGAGCCGCCTCGTCAAAGCTCGGGCGACGGCCATTCGTCGTCTGTCCAAGGAGTGTGAACTGAGAGACCAGCAAGACCGACCCCCCGATGTCCACCAGCGAACGATTCATCTTCCCCTGGTCATCGGCAAAGATCCGGAGCGTGCGAATCTTCTCGACGAGGTATCGGCCATCCGTCTCTCCATCACCCTTCGCCACGCCCAGCAAAACCAGCAAGCCGGCATCGATCCGGCCCACCACTTGACCATTGATCTCAACCGACGCTCTGGTCACTCGCTGAATCACGGCCTTCATGGGCTATCACCGTTCTGAGCGGAGCTGCGCCAGAGTGCCCTCGAGAGCGAGCAGCTTTCGTTTCATGGGCAAGCCACAAGAGAATCCGCCGATCGACGTATCCTGCGCCACAATTCGATGGCACGGAATCACGATCGGCATCGGATTTGCCCCCACCGCATTGCCGACGGCACGGGCATATTGGCTGCCCCCAACACGAACAGCCACCCATTGATAGGATCGAAGCCGGCCATAGGACACGCGCAGAAGGGTTGCCCAGACCTTTTGCTGGAAACTCGTCCCTCCTGAGAGGTCGAGCGACAGATCGAAGGAGTGACGAGTCCCGGCCAGATAGTCTGTCAATTGGGCCTGCGCCTCTCGCAATCGTGGAGAGGCCTGCCCATCCAGCCGCTCCGCAGAGGCCCCCGGCAGCTCGGACAGCACGGCCTGGCGCGACGCCTGTGGCAGCACCACCGCGTCGATTCCCTTCGTCGTTTCGGAAATACCGATCCAACCCCATCGTGATTTGAAGATGATCGCCCGTCGCATCCGTGACCTCAGCGACCTGTGACTCGGCCCAGTTTCTTCCGCACCATTCCCCATACCAGACCAAGTTCTTCTGACCGCAGCAATGCGTGGACGCCCAGATACCCGACCACGCTCAATCCGATGGCCACACAGAGCATGGCCGATTTCTCGATCCATTCACCAGGATGCGTCCAAATCTGCTGATCTGCCACCCAAGCACAGACCACCACCAACGGCACGGAGGCGACCAACACACGCAGCGACGATCGACCCACGGAGCCCCATTCGACGCCGCCCAGACGACGATGAAGCACCGCGACCAAGATGCCTCCATTCACTATAGCCGCCAGAGCTGTCGCCAAGGCTAGGCCGGCCGCGCCAAGAGACGACATTAACAGGAGGGAAAAGACGAGATTGGCAACGACAGCGATGGCCGCAGAAATGGCGGGTGTTCGCGTGTCCTGCAGCGAATAGAAGGCCGAGACGATGATGCGGACGCCTCCGAAGGCCCAGAGGCCGACGGAATAGCAGAGCACCGCCAGTCCGGTCTCAGCCGTATCGTGCGCTGTAAAGGTCCCGTGCTCAAAGAACAGATGGACGATCGGCTGACGCAGGAGGATCAGGCCCAGCATCGCTGGCATGATGATAAAGAGGATCATGCGCAGGCCGAATCCCAACGTCGTCCGCAATTCATCCAGCGCCCCGCGCGCGGCCTGCGCCGAGAGTGTCGGTAGAATGGCCGTGGCCAACGCCACGCCAAAAATCCCGAGCGGGAACTGAATCAACCGCATGCCGTAGAAGAGATAGGTCGGCCCGCCCGCAAAGAAGGAGGCGAGGATCGTGCTCACGGTAAGGTTGATCTGCGTCACGGAGAGACCGAGGAGCGACGGCACCATCAGCACACCAATCCGCCGCACGCCTGGATGGCCGGGCTCGAACCGAAATCCGAACAGCAGACCACGCAGCTTCAGGCTAGGGAGCTGCATGGCAAATTGTGCAGCCCCTCCGGCGACCACACCGATGGCCACGCCGACGATCGGCTCCGGCAAGAGTGGCGAGACATACCACGCGCAGCCGATGATGAAGAGGTTCAGAAACAACGGCGAGAAGGCCGGTGCCGCGAAGGCCCGCACGGAGTTGAGAATGCCCATCGCGAGTGCGGCCAAGCTGATAAAGAGCAGATAGGGAAACATGACGCGGGTGAGCAGCGTCGTCAGCGCGAGCTTTTCCGGATTGGCCTGAAATCCTGGCGCGAGAATCTGCACGAGCCACGGAGCGGCGAGAATCCCCATAACGGTCACACACGTCACGATCGTCAATAACGTGGTAAACACGGCGCTGGCCAATTCCCACGCTTCCCGCTTGGTTCGCATGGTCCGGTATTCCGTGAATACCGGAATAAATGCCGCGGACATTGAGCCTTCGGCAAACAGCTCGCGTAAGAGACTCGGGATACGGAAGGCCACGAAGAACGCATCTGCCGCAGGCGTCGCGCCAAACATCCTCGCCAACACCATGTCGCGGACGAACCCGAGGATACGGCTGGAGAAGGTGGCCACGCCGATCACACCGGCCGCTTTGACCACCGAACGAGTCTCATCCTGTGGATTCGTTGGAGCTGGGGACGCTACAGTAGGATCGGACATGAGTCGAGATTCTAGCGGAACGACGCCGGGCAGTCTATCAAGCCGATGATTATGGCTCCTGAATCAATTCGTCCGGTAATTCGTTCGGATTGTCACCCGGACGACCGGGACAGATGTCGGCAAGCAGCAGGCCGCATCGTTCGATTCCCTGGCAGAGCCCGCTGACGATGTCGCCGCCCTGTAACCGTTCGACGGCAACTTGGGCCACCTGCGCCCAATGGGCGGTCGAAGCCAGGCCGTCCAGCGATCGATCCGGCAACACATATATCTGCCGTTCCAAAATCGACAGCATGATGAGTACGCCCGTACGCGCCCGCGTGTGCGACACGGCATGTTGAGAAAATGCGCGTTCGGCTCTGAGTTGTACTTTGTGCCGCATCCGCTCTGCAGAGGCGCAGAGACGAATGACCGGCCACAGGGTCCCGAGCCACAGGCCACATCCGTAAGCCACCAGCGTCGAAAGCAGGAGCCAGGCCGCATTCGACGCATGCCAACCCCACGGGAGCCAGTGCGATTCAATCGTGAGCAGAATGGTGAGCACCAAGAGCGCGAGTCCGAGACCGACCCAATGCCGGACCTCGCGATACAGCCCCGAGCGCGCCACGATCATCGGAACGATTTCTGCGTTCGTCCGCCGCTCCGCCGCCTGTACGACCAGCCGGATCCGCTCCCGCTCTTCAGCGGTCAATTCCAGCCTGCTACCAATTTCCACTGGCGCCTCCTCCTCCGAAATCGCCCCCGCCGCCGCTGAAACCACCCCCACCGCTGCCGAACGAGCCGCCGCCCCACCCCCCATTTCGACTGCTGTACCAGACCCAGTCGTCCCCGCGATGCCGTCCGCGTCCTCCTCCGCCAGCACTGGCTGCACCGATCAACGTGAGCAGCAACAGGGTGACCCCACCGGTAATCAGGGCAGGCACCAGCCAAGGCGCGAGTAATACGGAGAGTCCTATGCCGGCGACCGGACCGAGGAGGCGATGGACGCTCATGAGGCCCAACCCGACGACTAATCCAACTATCGCCGCCACCACGACCTGCCCCATGACATCGCTGTTCAGCCCAGGTGCCGTCTTGTCGGAGGCCTGATAGGTCCCTTCAATCGTCTTCAGAATCGCGTCCACCCCTGCGTCCACCCCGCCTGGCACATCGCCGGCGCGAAACCGCGGAACGATTTCCTGTCTGATGATCTGCGCCGAGCGCGCATCGGTCAGTGCGCCTTCCAACCCATAGCCGACTTCAATACGAATCTTGCGTTCCTGTATGGCCACCAAGAGTAGGACCCCGTTGTCGGTTCCTTTCTGACCCAGCTTCCACGTCGTCGCGACACGGTGGGAGAAGGATTCGAGCGGTTCCTCTTCGAGAGACGGGAGCACGAGCACCGCGATTTGATTGCTGGTGGTCTCTTCGTGTGCCTTGAGTCGCGTGGTAAGTGATTCGACCGTATTGGGCGGCAGCACGTGGGCGAGATCGACGACACGCCCGGTCAAGGCAGGGACTTCGAGTGCCCAGGCCGAAACGGTATAGAGGAGCAGGCAGAGACACAGCATGAGCCGCGCTGGTTCATGCCAGACACGGCTCATGTTGAGGGCTTCCATCGAATGTGTGAAATCAGTTGAATTTTACTTCTGGCGGCTTCGCAACAGCCTTTTCATCCGCCACGGTAAAGTTCGGCTTCTCTTCCATATGGAGGAGGAACTTGGCCGTCAGATTGGTCGGAAAGTAGCGGACCATCTTGTTGTACTCTGCCACACGATCGATGTACCGTTTGCGGGCGACCGCGATACGGTTCTCCGTCCCTTCAAGCTGACTCTGGAGATCGCGGAAATTTTGATCGGCTTTAAGATTCGGATAGTTTTCAGCGATCGCAATGAGGCGGCCCAACGCCGACGTCAATCCTGCTTGCGCCTTTTGGAATTGTTCGAAGGCGGCCGGATCTTTTAATGTTTCAGGCGTCACTTGAATCCCGGTCGCCTGCGCACGCGCCTGCACCACCCCTTCGAGCGTATCCTTCTCATGCGCGGCATAGCCTTTGACCGTGGCGACGAGGTTCGGAATCAAATCAGCGCGGCGCTGGTATTGATTGATGACTTCGCTCCAAGCAGCCTTGGTATCTTCGTCCACGCCCTGCAGGTCGTTGTATCCACAGCCTGAGAGTCCTACGAATAGAACCGTGATGGCGATGGTGGCGAATACCGAGATGCGACTGCCCATGGTGGCCCTCCTTCGACGTACGCGCCGGTCTATAGCACAGAGTGGCGCTCATGCTATCATGAGGAAACCCATTATGATACGGAGGCGAGGCCGTTCGATGTCGCTTGAACTCTCTTCACATTTGCCCGGCGGGTTTCAGATCACACACCGCATCCTTGGCATCTACCAGGGGAGCGCCATTGAGTTGGCGTTTTGGTATCCCTCATCCGGGATGCCGGAATATGGACTCTGCCGGTTTGCCACGAAGGAGAAGGCTGAATTCTATCGTGCTTACCTCTGTTCCCCTGCCTGCCCTGAGCCGCTCGATAAGCACGACCTCACCATTGAGCCCTACGACCTCGCCGCACACGAGGAACTGATCAACAACCATCCGCTTCAATCTTCCTGGGAAGCTCCGATCTAACAGGATGATGAAACAGTCCGCCAGTCTGTCTTGTTCATTTGGTCTGTCTCGTCTGTTTGGTCTGTCTCGATTATTTAGTTGAACCAGACCAACCAAAGAGACCAGATGGACTAGATAACCAGACAGACCGGGCTTGTCCAAGACGTGCAAACCCCCGAAGTTCTATCCTGCCAATCGCGTTGAACCCCATTTTTGTTGACGATGGTGAAGGAGGGCAAGAGACTCGCTGGCCTGTTCAGGCAGCGACACTGACTTTACTAGAGGATTTGTCCGCCTGATCCGGTGTCTTGGCCTGGACGAAGACAAGCAGGCGCTTACTCTCTTGGGCAGCTCGAAGGAACTTGAAGGCGATGCCGCGAGCGCTCACAGAACGAACCATCGCGGCCACTTCAAGAGGGAGTTCGCCATCACCAAGCGACAATTGCAAATAGAAGATGTCGTCCGTATGGACCTGGGTCTCGCTCTTGATGATACAGCCGCCCATCGAGAGATCGAGCACGGTTCCCTCACCGCGGACCTTGCCCCCAGAGAACGAGAGATAGAGTCGCACGGGAATCCGGAGATGTTCGCGGCGATCGATCGGATGCATGGGATGGTTGAACCCCAGGCGTGATGCGAGAAAACGATGCCTGCAGGAAGGACAATGGAACGGCGAGACGAACACGAGCGCGGCTACATGTTCACGTGGAGACTGAGGACGAGCGCGGAGGACGCCATCCTTCTGACATTGCGGGCAGGTAAGCTGACAACTCATTTAAATATTGTATTTCTTACTACCAATACCAGCCCGCATAATGGCAACTTAATGACGCGGTAAGGGTTGAACTGTCCACGCCTTCCATCACGCACTATAGAGGCCTTTCCCCTACAGTCAAGTTGATTGCCATCTCGTGCAGGACTTGAGATGGCACTTCTTTCTATACAACTGAAGTAGACTCGAGTATGGAAAGGTGTATGGTTCGGCCTCCCCTTCTCTGTTTCCGGTATCCAGCAATCACCGTCCCTTTTGCCCTTAAGTGGCTGATTTCCAGCTAGACTGGTTCGAGATAGGTTCGGCATCACCCTTGCTGGTCTACCTCGTAAGATCTGATTCCGATATCAAGAACCAGGTTAATAGGGCAAAGGTGGGCTTCCCCCGTGAATCAGCAATTCGGTACCATCATGATGTTATCTAAAATCCAAGCACTGCGCATTTGTCGAACCCTCTTCCCATTTCTCATGTCTGACGATACACTTTCCCGTATGACTCTCTGGCACTCCCCAGCTCCGTTTCAAGCCAGCAACCCTCGCGTCATGTCTTCGGCCCTACTCTCCTGTCTAGTCTTGGCATTGGTGTGCCTGTTCTCATCTGAGTCCGGTGCCTCTAGTCTCACCACGGGCCAACTGCGCAGCTATTCAACCATCCATTCGATTGGACTGGAATGGGATATTGTCGGTGATACGGACCACGATGCCGTCGGAACCATTCAATACCGGGCACAAGGAACGGGCACCTGGAAGCCGGGCTTCCCTCTCTTTCGAGTAGACTACACAAACCCCGATGGGGAATTCTTCAATATGTTTGCCGGAAGTCTCCTATTTTTGAATCCAGGAACCACGTATGAAGTCAAGGCCGACATCGTAGATCCTGACGGCGGCACAGGAAGCCAGACTCTACTCGTGTCCACCAGGGCAATCCCGACGTTACCCGCCAATGGCCGAACCTTGCATGTCGCGCCGGGGACTGGTTCTGGAAACGGCACGGCGGGAAATCCATACAAGGGTATCACTGCGGCACAAGCCGTGGCGCAACCAGGAGATATCTTCTTCTTACACACTGGAAACTATGGAGGCCGGATAACCTTCAGCAAATCCGGTGCGGTCGGTAACTATATCGCATGGAAAGCCGCTGGGGACGGCGACGTCACGTTCAACGGCATTCTGGTGAATGCAAGCCATATTTGGTTGGAAGGGGTCACGGTCAGTAACCAGGCGAGCGGATTGACGACTTCCAATGCGCCGGTGGATGTCGTGGTTACGCGTTCTTCGTTCACCAATAATCACTATGGCATTTATCTCGATGGTGGAGGGCAGGATTGGTACATCACCGATAATGTCATAGTCGGTGACAATATCCCCGCTGATGGCGGCCTCTCAGGGGAAGGAATCGAACTGTGGAAAACAAGCGGGCATGTGGTTGCGTACAACCGTATTTCCAAATCTGCTGACGGCGTCTCGTATCCCCACACGAATGTCGACATTTACGGGAATGATGTTTTTGACACATCGGATGACGGGATTGAGCCAGACTATGGATATGCCAATGTGCGGGTATGGGGCAACCGCATTCACAATGCGGTGCATAACGGAATAAGCTTTCAAGATATGAACAGCGGACCGTGGTACATTCTTCGCAATCAGATTGTCGGCAGCGAGCAGATGCCGTTTAAGTTTCGTGAAACTGATCGATTTCTTATTGCGCATAACACCCTGGTGAGTTGGGGGAATGTGCTTGGAGATTCAACAGACGCACAAGACCTCCTCGCGGGAATCTCGCGCAATAATCTGTGGGTGTCGGTAACAGGCGGAACGCTCTGGAATTTTCAAGGCGCGGTCAAGACCTGGCGGACCGACCTCGATTATGATGGTTTCGACTGGGGAAACGCATCGGTGCCGTTCACTTACGGAGGGCAGTCCTATGCGAATATCCCTGGTTTTGTTACCGCATCCGGGCTTGAGGGACATGGGGTCCGCATCTCCAAGGCGACCTGCTTCGAAACGTTCAATGTACCAAGTCCGCCTCCGGCATCAGTTCCTGTTCAGGCGATGGCGCTTCGGTCAGGGTGCAATGCCATTGATGTCGGCGCCGTTCTCCCCAACATCAACGACGACTACCAGGGTTCTGCTCCAGACCTTGGAGCCTATGAATTTGGCAAACCTCTTCCACAATATGGTCCTCGGCCTAGCGATATCCAACCACCGGAAGCCCCACAGAACCTTCGCTTCCTCTCTCCTTAACGCTCACTGACACCCTCTTGAGAGAAGAGCCCAACTTCCCCAGAACATTAATTGTTCTCTTCTACTGTGTGGGAGCGGGGGAAGGCGAATATCCAGGTTCAACTGACGAACCCGTATCGTGCTGAACCCCTATGCGGCGAAGCGGTTGGCTGCCGTGTTCAATCGCGTGGTCGCCGAATATGAGTCCAAGTTTGGGACGTTGAAGGACGACGCCAGACCACAAGCCAATGCGGCCTAAGAGGAAGAAACCCTGTCGGACGTCGTTCTGGTCCGGGGATGGGGTTATCAGCAGCCTTGCAGGTGATTGGAGCGGCTACAGGACGCGACCGCCCGGCCAGCCAGAAATCCCGTCGCCCAGGCCCATTGGAAGTTGAACCCGCCGATCCGGCCGTCGCAATCGAGGATCTCCCCGATCAGATAGAGGTCTGGCACCAGCTTCGATTCCATGGTCCTGAAATCGATCTCTTCTAATGGGACGCCCCCGGCAGTGACTTCGGCATAGTTCCACCCTCGATCCTGTTTCACTGGAAGCCGGAACTTCAAGAACGCCTCGATCAGACGAGCTCGATCTTTCCGGGGCAGTTGCGCGATGGCCTTCTGTGGATCGCATTCGATATGAAGGCAGAGCGCCTCGGCAAACCGTTCCGGAACTAGTTGTGCGAGCGTCTTCGTGAGGGAGCGTCGAGGAGTGCCGGCTGCTTGGTCCATGAACCATCGCCTCGCCTGTTCCTGCGTCTTGCCTGGGAGAAAATTTCCATAGACGGCTACGGCTTCTCCCTGCTCCTGTGCCAGGCACCAGAACCGGCTCGTATCCATCACGACCGGCCCACTGATCCCGAAATGGGTCCAAAGTAAACTCCCCGTCCGGCAGTCAACGATACGACCCTTTACCACCGTGGTCAACTCGACGTCATGCGAGAGGCCGGAGAGGGCCTTGTGAAACATTATGTCGTCAAACACCAGCGGCACGAGGGCCGGAACGGTGGCCGTCACGTGATGGCCGAGTCGTCGTGCCAGCTCATATCCAAATCCATCACTTCCCGATTTGGGGATCGATCGTCCACCCGTTGCCAGAATAACCTTCTTCGCTTGCAGGGCTCCGTGGGTATGGTGAATGACGAAAACAGCTTCGGGGCCGGTGAGACGGGCAACGTCTGTCACGCGATAATCCGGACGGATGATGACGCCCATCTCGTGGCAGCGATTGACGAGTGCGGTTAGGACAGTTCGCGCCTGATCGGTCACTGGAAAGAGCTTGCCGCTTTCTTCTCGCTTCAGTTCGACACCCAGCGAAGCAAACCAGTTGATCGTGGCCTGAACCGGAAACGCGGCGCGCGCGGGCTGACCCTGAAGGTCATGGGCGTTCACGCCCTGGAGCTGGAAGGCGTGCAGCAGAAGGGTGACCTGTGGGAAGAAATGTTCGGGC
>JANYEF010000079.1 GCA_025363325.1 Nitrospira sp.
AGAGTGTCAAAGTGCTGGGCATAGGCGGCCGGTGGCAAGGTGGTGGCGGCGATGGCGTTGAATAATCGTGCGCCGTCCAAATGCATCGGGATGCCATGGGTGGCAGCCACAACGCGAATCCGTTCAATCGTCGCCAGCGGATAAATTGTTCCGCCGCCGCTGTTATGGGTGTTCTCCAGACAGATCAGCGCTGTTTGAATCGTGTGCGGATCTTTGGGACGGACGGCCGCCTCAACCTGCTCGGCTGAGATGAGGCCACGATTTCCCACGACCCAATGAAGTTGGACGCCTGCCAGCGCCCCGGCGGCGCCCTGCTCGTACCGCACGATGTGCGCAGTACTCTCGACGATCACTTCTTGACCCGGTTGTGTGTGGAGGCGAATGGCGAGCTGATTGGCCATCGTGCCGGACGGTACGAAGAGCGCGGCCTTTTTCCCAAACATCGCGGCCATCTTATCTTGCAGCCGATTGACGGTGGGATCTTCGCCGTAGACGTCGTCTCCCACGTCCGCGCGTGCCATCGCCTTTCGCATGGCTTCAGTGGGTTTTGTGACCGTATCGCTGCGCAGGTCGATCATGAAATGTTCGTGTGCACGTTCCTCGTCCGTTCGTCCGGCGCATTCTAGCAAATTTTCTCCTTGCGTGGGAGAGGCAGTCACGGCAGGATGCCGGTCCTATGGCGTGGCTTCAAGACGTGCTCCCCTCGGTGACCGATGCAGAGCCGGACGAAGCCGTCCCGCTGGTCTGGGCGTTCCTCTATTTTTTCTGTCTCCTCTGTGGTTACTACATTCTGCGTCCCGTGCGCGATGAGATGGCGATCCAAAGCGGAGTGCAGCATCTGCCATGGATGATGACCGGTACCTTCGTGACACTCCTGCTCATGACCCCGCTCTTCGGGTGGCTCTCTGCCCGCGTGCCACGGTATCGGTTGCTCCTGACCGTATACGCATTTTTCGGTCTCAATTTGGTCTTGTTTTTCGCGGCGATGACGAGCGATCTGTCTCCGCAGTGGGCAGCCCGCACGTTCTTTGTATGGCTGTCGGTGTTCAATTTGTTCGTCGTGTCAGTCTTCTGGAGTGTCATGGCCGATCTCTTTACGCCCACGCAGGGTGCTCGGCTTTTTGGCGTGATTGCCGCGGGTGGCAGTATCGGCGCAATGGTCGGCCCGCTTCTCACCACAGGGTTGACCTATCTCATCCCAATTCCTGGGCTGCTGCTTCTCTCAGCAGTATTTCTCGTCGCCTGCGGGTTTTGCATTCGTCAGCTGGATCGATGGGCGATGGCGCGACCCTCGCGTCAGATCAGCCGGCAGGGTGAACCGATTGGCGGGAGTATCTGGGCGGGAATCAGGCTGGCGCTCTCGTCGCCCTATCTTCTGGGCATCTGCCTCTATTTGTTCTTCCTCACGACAACCGCGACATTCTTGTATCTGGAACAAATGAGGCTGATCAGTGAGCAGATTCCCTCCCCGCAAGGGCGTACCCGCCTGTTTGCCCTCATTGACCTGGCCGTCAACGTGCTCACGTTTCTGATGCAGGTGACGGTGACGAGTCGCGTGATTAGCCGGTTTGGATTGGTGTCGGCGCTCGTCGTGCTCCCTGTTGTGAGCGCCATTGGGTTTAGCGTGATCGCTGTCATGCCGTTCCTGGTCGTCTTCATTCTCTTTACCGTCGTGCGGCGCGTCGGTGAATACGCACTCGCCAAGCCGGCTCGGGAGGTCCTCTTCACGGTGGTGAGTCGAGAGGAGAAATATAAGGCCAAGAACTTTATCGACACGGCGGTCTCGCGCGGGGGCGATGCGACGACAGGGTGGATCGTGAGCGGGGTGAAGACGTTGGGCGTCACGGCGGGGCAGGTGGCATGGGTCCTGGTCCCGGTGGCGTTGCTCTGGGGATGGGTGGGGTGGTTCTTGGCTCGGAAGGAAGAGAAGTTGAGGGGAGGGTAAAGAGGAGCGGCCAGGCGCCCTCCTTGCTCGCAGAACGCGCACGATGAAACTGTGCTCGTCCGATGCGCGCAGTCGAGGGCAGCCTCGGCCTCTCCCATGGAGGTAGGAAGAAAGAATTAGAAGGCCCTCGCCCGGGCTACTGGCACGTCTCGGCGTGCCAGTGGGTGGGCGGGTGAGAAAGCTGCGTGCAGTTGGAAGTACTCAGGCCACCCTCCCCCTGCTTTACGTGTAAAAAAACCGCATGCTATAGTCGACAGCAAGTTTTAGCGAGAGTCGTTGAGGATCGTGTTTCACGTTTGACGTCTCACGTTTTACGAGGTTCAAGATGCCTGAAGTTCCCGTTAAGCTCTATCTTGATAAGCTATTGAAAGAATGTCGTGATATGACACGACATCTCGCGCTTTTATCTGGCCCTGTCAAAGAGATAGCCTTGCGCGCAATGGCGGATAGATTAGCGGCTGACGAGGAAAAGATTCTGGCGGCGAACGAGAAGGATGTGGATGCGGTCGGGAAGTCCTTCGAAACCGACGTCATCAAAGATCGGATGAAAGCCGCTGTGGCCCGCCTCCGCATGACGGCGGACGATATTAAGGAGATGGTCGAGCGTCTCCGCATGATCGCGGATCTACCCGATCCGGTCGGTGCCGTCACCTCACGATGGGAACGGCCTGACGGATTGCAAGTCAGCCGTGTCCGCGTTCCGATCGGGGTGATCGGCGTCGTGTCAGAACTGAGCCCGCTCATTACGGTGGAATCGATCGCGCTCTGTTTTAAATCGGGCAACCTCTGTGTGTTTCGTGGCGCGCCGGAGTGGGCCCTGACGCAGCAGGCTATCGCGACCGGACTGCGCGCAGCCGCGGAACAGAACGGCGTGCCGGCCGGCGCATGGATCATCATTGAACGTCCGGAAAAAGAGGTGGCGGTCGAGTTGATTCGATCCGGTAAAAATCTCGATGCGATTATTCCGCGTGGCGGGGCTGGCCTCCGTAAAGCCGTGATCGAACAGGCGAAGATGCCGGTGCTCTGCTGCGATGGGGGGCTCACACATATGTACGTGGATGCCGACACCGATATGCCGATGGCTCAAAACGTGGCGATTAACTCTAAGGTCCAGAAGGCCATTGCGTCGAACTCGCTCGACACGCTGCTCGTGCAACAGGTGATTGGGCGACAGTTCTTGCCTCCGCTGGTCAACCGCATGCTCGAAGAATTTAAGATCGAGGTGCGGGCTTGTCCCAAGACCATGGCCCTTATGGGGCAAATGGCGATGACTGGCCATGCCTCAATCATCCCGGCAAAGGAGGAGGATTGGCACACCCAATTTCAGGGGCCTGTTATGGCCGTCAAAATGGTTGCGAACATGGACGAGGCCTTGGCGCATATCGTGGCGCATGGACCCTGCCTCACCGCCGTCATCGCGACCACGAGCTATGAGTCGGCCCTGCGGTTCACGCGCGAAGTGGATGCCAGCGCGGTGTTCGTCAATGCGTCGTCCCG
>JANYEF010000145.1 GCA_025363325.1 Nitrospira sp.
AGTTGATGGCGGTGAAGGTCTTGCCGCTGCCAGTGGCCATTTGGATCAGGGCGCGGGGACGATCCTGAGCCAGCGACTTTTCGAGATTGTTGATAGCGGTGACTTTGGCGGACCAGAGGCCGGTCGTACTCAATGGTGGCATGGTCTTCAAGCGAGCGCGGAGGGTCGTCGCTGTTTCTGCGGCCAGAGATCCGTCGTACAGATTCTTTGATACTTCGCTGCGTTCCGGGATTATGGCGGCCAGCGTCTCGGGTCGATGGAAGCTGAACACAGGGCGGCTGCGAGGTTGGGGATCGAGGCCGTTCGTGAATCGCGTTTCCACGGCGGTGCTCTGATACAGAAAGGGCAATGGTCGGATATAGGCGGGTAAGTCCGTGGGAAGGCCCTTGCTGTACTTCTCGGCCTGGACTTCCACGCCGATGAGAGTCACTCCTTCTTTCTTGGCTTCGATGATGCCGGCGGCCTTACCGTCCACATAGAGGAGATAGTCCGCAAAGCCGTGCCCACTCACGAGGGGAAAGTTTCTGAGGACTACGCCCCTCCCGGCATAGAGATTTGCGCTCTTGTAGTCCTGAACTCTCCAGCCTGCCTGTTCCAGCGCCTGGTCGATGTGCTCGCGCGCTTGATCTTCAGGGGTGGGCATGGGGCGCAGAATACGCCTTTCCCTTAGAGAAAGCACCCCACCCTTCTGCGGGAGGGGAAGCGAAATGTTGAATGTTACATGATGAATGGTGAATTTCTGTGGGGCATAGGGCGAGACGAGCGGGACTGGCGAGAAACGCGCAACGCGGCGGGTTTATCTGGTGCGATGAACAAGAGAGACCAAACAGACCAGACAAACCACATGAACCAGAGAGACGAATAGGCATTCAGGTCAGCCTATAGCGTCTGGATTTTTGGGTGCCGCTGCGTTGGACTAGCCCTGCTTCTAGGAGCGGATTCAACAGATCCATGGCTCCCTGTTTGGAGACCCGCACGCTCTCGCGAATTTCCTTGGGGGTCATCGACCGACGGTCCTTCAGCAGCTGCAGCAACTGCTCTTGCCGTGGACGCAAGATGACCTTCTTCGGTGCGGCGCTGGCTCCGAGGCGCTGTGTGCGCGTCCAGACTCGATTGAGGGTGACACGGAGGGCGCGAGCGGAGTACTGGAGCCATTCTGTGAGGTCGTTCCCCTGTTTTCGCACGTTCGCCAAGGCCGCATAGTAGGCGGGTCGATCCTCCCCGTACACTTCGTCCACTGAAAAGATATGCTGCGTATCGAATCCCCGGCGATAGAGATCCCAGAGTGCCAGGGCTCTCCCGGTGCGCCCGTTGCCGTCTGCGAATGGATGAATGTCCTCGAATCGATAATGGAGAACGGCTGAGGAGATCACCGGCGACCACTCGCGGGATTGTTCGTTCCACCATGCCAGGAGTTCCGCCATCAATCCGCTCACCAACCGCGGTGCCGGCGGCGTGTACCGGCCTACATAGACCTGGATGTCGCGATACCGGCCCGCGTCGCCTTGGTCCATGACTTCTGCGGCGAGTATCGTGTGGAGGGTGAAGACATCCCGATGGGTGATTCGTTTCTTGTTGGCATGGCGCTCAAGATAGCGCAGCCCCGCGAGATAATTCAGGACTTCACGTTTTGCGCGAGATGGTTCGGCAGGCAGTCCATGCCCTTCCTCGATGAGCCGGACCTGCTCCAGCGTCAAGGGATTGCCTTCAATCGCCGTAGAACTGTGGGTGTTCCGCACTCGTGCGTCGCGTTGGAGGCTGGGCATCCAGGGAACCTGGACAGTTGCCGCGAGAATTCTTTCCCGTAACACAGCGATCGCTTCGAGTTCGCCGATAAGACGAGCGGAGACGGTAAATTGTGGTTGATACGGCATGGCGTACAGGGTAAACGATAGGTCAAGTATGAGTCAAGTTATGAGTCAACCGCGGACCAGGGGGGGGCGCTCCCAGCCACCGATAGCTGATGGCCCTCAGATAGGACTGAGCGCGGTTTGTCTCGTTTGTTTCGTGTATCTGGTCTATTTGGTCTGTGGGGGAGCGGGCGAGACGTGCGGGAGGGGCGTGAAACGTGAGGAGTGAGGGCGGAGCTGGTCTGTCTGTCTGGTTTATTTGGTTTATCTGGTGCGATGAACTAGAGAGACGAAACAGACAAGACAAACCAGATAGACACCCGCACCATGAGATGCCCCTGCTATTTCCCCAACGGAATTTCAATCACCAGACCGCCCATGACATCATCCAGCTTAAAGTCTTTCTTCGGGCTGTGCGGATGGGTATTGTGACAGCCAACGCAGGATTGGCCGACGGCGCGGTCGGCGTAGATGGCCTTGAAATAGGTCTGATCGCCGATCTTGACCGTGCTGGTGGCAGACCGTTCTGGATGCTCACGCGCAGCTTCTAGCCCCCTCTTTTCTGGCTCACCATCCGGGCCATTGTGCGGATTGATCGGCCACAGACTGATCAACCGGTAGCGGACCTTCGTTCCGGTCTTCGAGGACAGGTCGCTCGCCTCTGCGAGAAACTGAGCTGGTAACGGCAAGGTCTTCTTCTCCGCGCGCCAATTCTCCGATGCCGGTGATCCGCCCTGCTTCTGCATGCGCTCGACGACGTGAATGGTGTAGAAGATGCGGTCGGCTTCAATGACGGCATGGATGTAATCGGTGACCGTTTCCGGGGGAATGCCCGGCAGGTCTGCTGCGCGTCCCGTCATCGTGAACGAGCAAAGTACCATCACCGGCACCACCGTCAGGCTGACCGTCCATTGCATGATTTCGCCTCCTTGTTCGGCGTCGAACCAGCCTCGCGGGTGTGCAGCTTGGTCTGAATCACATGAAGAGGCAGTCGGATCGGCGGGCCTTCCGATTGCAATTGAGCCTTGCGCTGCAGTAGCGTGACCTGAACGTGCTGGTGGGGCGATTCGTCTATGGTGACTGAGTTTGTCGTGACGGCCGGTGAGCTGCCAAAACGGCTGGATATCTTTCTGGTCAATCGTGAGCCCAAGTTATCGCGGTCAGCCTTGCAACGGTTGATTGGGCAAGGGCGTGTACGAATCAATGGTCAGGCCGTCAAGCCTAGTCAAAAGATCAAACCGGGCGATACGATCGCCTTTGACATTCCGAAAGCAGAGCCGCTGGAACTCAAAGGCGAGTCGATTCCCCTCGAAATTCTCTACGAAGACGACGTGGTGCTACTCTTAAATAAGCCGGCCGGCTTGGTGGTCCATCCTGCGCCGGGCCATTGGGCCGGTACGCTGGTGAATGCCCTCCTCTATCATTTCCAGACCTCCGGCGGCTCGGTGTCGACGATCGGTGGAAAAGAACGGCCAGGGCTGGTCCATCGGCTGGACAAAGATACCTCTGGCGTGATGGTGATCGCCAAGACAGACGAGGCCCATCGTGCTCTTTCGGCTCAATTCAAACATCACACGATCACGCGGGTGTATGAGGCGCTTATCTCAGGCGTGCCGAAAAAAGGACATGGGTTAATCGAACTGGCGATTGGCCGTGACCGGAAGGAACGGAAAAAATTCTCTGCCCACACGGCGCGACCCAAGGAATCCGTGACGGAATATAAGGTCGACCATCGCTTCGGCAAACTGGCCGCCCATGTGCTGCTGTACCCGCGCACAGGCCGGACTCACCAGCTCCGCGTCCATCTGACATCACTGGGCCATCCGATTCTGGGAGATCAGACCTATGGCGGAAAGAAGGTCTGCACAGTAGAGAGCGTCGAGATCCCCCGCGTGATGTTGCATGCGCGAACCCTGGGTTTCCGTCATCCCTCTACGGGTGAGTTTCAGGAGTATACAAAGCCTTTTCCGTCCGATATGGAGCAGGTAGTCCAGGCCCTCGATGGTCTCACGCCTCCTCACGTTGTCAAGAAATCTTGACAGGCCTCTCAACTTGTCGAAAGCCATGCCGCCGCGAAGGATGACTTCATGCAGACTGCCGATGTACTGGACACGATAGGTGGATTGGTGGCTCAGCTGAAGATGTATGCGGCGAAGTTGCCACCGATTGTGCATCTGTCGGCGGTGCCGACCGGGGTGAAGCCCAAGTTTGAGGCGGTCGAGGAGTATGAGGAGATCGTCTCTCGGTTTCGGAGCCAGAGCGCCGGGACTCCCTATAAAGGTATGAATGAATTATTTGTCGATTCGCTGGAGGCCTTCGAGGTTGGTCGATTGCTCGGCTCCGTCCATCCGCTTCTCTCGGTGCTCGATCATCTGGAACGGATGCAGCGAGATAAAGAAATTGAAATCGGCCGGATCGATGAGAAGCGCACAGGCGAATATCGCTCCACGCTGAATAAGATTCTACCAGGCAACAAACCGGAGCTGGACGGCGCAGGACGGGGAATGTGAGGCCGAAGTTTTGAGTTCTGAGTGTTGAGTTTCCTTACTAACTCAGAACCTAAAACTCACAACTTTTTACGAAGATCTGCCAGGATGCCCCGCCCGGAATGGCGGGGTTATTTACTTCGCGAAGCGGCTAGTGCCCCATCTTTGGGCCGGCGGCGTTGTCCCCCTGCGAGACAAGCGTGAAGCGAACCGTCGATCCGCATTGAGGACACTTTCCGCGGATGGTATTCTCATCCAGCTGTTCGTACTGGTCGTCTTTCAGCCACATCAGCTGCGCGCACTTAGGGCAGGTTCGTACTTGCGTTGTCATGATGTTCCTCGTACACTCCGCGTGATTTTTGTTGCTGTCACTGGTGCTAATCTAGTACAAGATGCCTCCAACCCTCAAGCCCGCCATCACCTTCGCCAAAAAGAAGGACCTCGACCCAACCAAGCTCGTCCGCCTCTACCAGCAAGCGCCTTGGGCCAAAGGACGGACCCTTGAGGACACACGTGAGATGTTGCGCCACACCGATGTAGCCGTCACGGCCTTGGACGGTGACGTGCTGATCGGATTTGGACGGGTATTAACGGACTATGTCTACCGAGCGACCATCTGGGATATCATCGTCGATAAGGCCTACCAGGGCCAGGGCGTCGGCACCGATATCGTCCAGCGCATCTTGAACCACCCTCGCCTCAAGAGAGTCGAACTCTTCTGGCTCTGCACCCGCATGCCGGGGTTTTATGAAAAGCTCGGCTTTAGTTCGAAGGAACAGACCGGGATGGTGTGGACTCGATCGAAGCAAGACCGACAGGAATAGCGTACTTTCTTCGAGCCTGAAATCCTTTGCTTCTGCCCTTCTATCGTATCTGACATGGACCCCCCGGAGGACAGGGGTTCCATGCCACTAGATCTACTCGAATATTTAGACATTAAAAGAAAAGTTTAGCGCCGAAGAGGAAGCCGAAAGACGAGGCGTTCCAGTCGTTGTTGAGGTTTCCGTTCACCGTCGCATGGCCGTCATTGCGTTTGTAGGCCATTTCCGCATTGAGGGCAACCTGTTTGTTGAGCATGTAGTCGGCGCCCCAGCCGAGTCGCCAGGCG
>JANYEF010000147.1 GCA_025363325.1 Nitrospira sp.
AAAAAATCGAATGAAAAAATCCTGGAAGCGATTCAGATGGCCTGGCACGAGGAGTATCAGGACTCGAAGTCCTGATTCGTTGAACCTCCTTCTGCGAAGTTATACTGAGGCCCATCGAATGTTGAAGCATGGCCCCCCGTGGAATATTTCACGGAAGCGATCACGAAAGCAGCCACCGATGGGGATAGCCACGAGGCAACGAAAGCACGTCATGGCAGGATTGAGGGCGATGTCGGGGGAGTAGCAGTTGTTGAAGCACCCACGTGCTCCACTCGGACAAGTCTGTAGTGTGCCCAGCACAGCACAGGTGGACAGGAAACGCTGCCAACGGACTTTCTCAGCATTCTGCTAGGACTTCTTGAAGGAGGAATCGTAGACGCCGTAGGCCAAAATCAATCCGATCAACGTGTAATATATACAGGTGTCCCGTTATTATCAGGCGGGCCCTCTTCTTCGACTCATTCGCCAAACCGTAGGATACACCAGCCAGGAAGACCGTGCCCATCACCGCGACGACCGCCGTACAAATCATTTTCATGGCTCAGTCTTCGCTCGGATTAATTGGATACAACGAAGGCGGCATATCACTGAAGTTGCCAGACCAGACGAAATGGCTCTTAAAGAAAGTAGGGCCGGGAAGAAAAACTGACGGGGATGGGCTAGGAGCTGGCAGAAGTCTTGGCAAGCGTTTTCAATGCCGTCGAGACCTCCCTGAAAGAATGAGCAAGCTTGTCGAGTTGTGACCCCTTTGACATCATCTCACCCGCGATAGATTTGAGTTGACTGTCATAGCTCCCGACCTCGGAGGCAACCTCGGAAACCTTCGCGAGCATTTCTTTACAAGCAGTCAACTCTCGCTGCAGTTGCTGAGAACTGGCTTGGGCGGCCTTGATTTCCTCCATGGAAGCTTGCACCTGTTGCGTCAATCGTCCGACATAGGCCTCTCGGTCCCTCATGTCGGATTCCAGGTTGATCCGCACTTCTTCGCTCTCGCGGCGGCGCTCCTCCAGATTGCGTATGGCCTGAATCCAGGGAGCAAGATCGCCGCCGATCTTTGGCGAATCAGGCAACGGTTGTCCGCGCTCCAACGCCTTTATCGCAGGTTGGAGCCATTCGACGAATGCCATTACCTCGCCCAGCTTCAGGTCGGTCGTCGGAGCGGGACTTGGCGCAGGCACGCTGTCGCGATTCAGAGGGGCCTGTGCCGGTTGTGGGGCTGCGGACGGTTTCGCCTTCTTCTGTTGGCCATTCCTCGGCTGTGCCCAGCGATGATATTCCAACAGAACCGCAATACAATGACGACACATCGGCTCTTCCGGCAGCGCGCAGCTGCACTTCGAGATGAGGTGCCCCTCCTTGAGACGGATCGTCTGTTCATAGAGGCCGGAATTCCCGATGACGGCGGACGAAATCTGAGCATCATCGGCCTCGACGATCCGAACGCGATTTTCAGAGAGGTACTGATTGCCGATGTGAAAGGCATTGCGATCAACCACCGCCTGGATCATCGGAGGATCCAGAAGGCTTAACCGCTCAGCGGAACAGGGGATCTTGTTTCGCACGCGCTGCGTTCCCAATCGTAAACAACTCCAACTGACGTTGTGGCCTAGTCTGAAACAGACCGGGGAAACTGTCAAGAGTTCAATCGGTTCTTAACAGGCGGTTGCATCACCACTGGCCCTTTCATCGAAACCAAGCAGCGCACACCCTTTGATTGCACGGCGCCAGTTTGAATGGATCGTGGAGACGCACTCAGCAGAGCCATCGAGTGGCTCGCACTCGCTGTGCGGATTCGCTGCCAGCACAACATCGCTAGATCCGCGAGTGAGACCCATTACAGAAGGGAGGATTTTTCGTCTGCTTACAGCCACAGAATGCCACCCGTCTTTTCTCTTAGAAGTGAGCTTCCATCGGCGAGAACTCCGCCCACGCATGGACCCATCGCAAAACGGTTGCGTTTTCGATCGACCGCATTGACACCAATAGACAGTGCCTGGACCTACTTCGACAATGCAGGGTGTCCGTTGCACAATCACCGGCTTATCAGGCATCAGATTCCTCCTTCTGCATTCGCTAGGCGTAAGTGGTAAGGTGGCCAGCGATCACCGGAGAAGCCCTCTGTACTCTTCTGGGATTTCTCAGCATCGGGGAGGTGGCCCCTGCGTACTGACCGGTGTCAGCCACAGATAGTCCGCAATCTTCTCACGGATCATGTCTTCTAATTCCTCGATGCGCCCCACCTCGAAGGACCTCATATAGACGCTGACCTGGTGGACCTGACCAGTCAGGCGGCGGGCCACTCGCTTCGGAACCGGAAGGTTGTACTGAATGTGCCCACCCCCTGTATAGCTCACCAGCGGCCCAGCCATCGTATCGCTCCCTGAGCGAATCTGGTTGAGGCGATGGGCTAACGTCTTGGCCATCCCTTCATCTCGGACCATGGAGGCTTCGAGCATCGTCTGATAGAAGCTGTCAGCCCCCCCACCGTGACAGGCCTGGAGTTGCTGAAGAATACGCGTCCGATAGATCGGATCATCGACAATGGTTTCATTCTTCATGCCCCACTGCGCCATCATGGGGTCAGCCTCCGCCTGGGCCAAGCCACTCTTGGCGACGACTCTCACCAACGCCTTCGGAGGATTCATGGCATCCACAGCCCAATGTTGTTCTTTTGCCAACCGAATCAGCGGCTCATAATCCTCGAACGCCCCCCCCCAGTTCTGTTGCCACCGGACGGCCGCTAGGAATTCCTGGCGGTTTACTTCTGAACCGGACAGATATTGATCCAGTGCCGCCTGGCCATCCCAGCCGAACATTTCCATGGCCAAGACCGGAGCACGTCCCTCCGCCTTCAGCCTCTGCAGCACCGTCATCGCCGCATCGATATGAAATCGATTGTGATGTTCCTCGCCCAGATAAATAATGTCCTGCTGGAGCAACAACGCCGTCCACTGATCGAGAGAGACCGGTTGGCCCGTCGCCGTGTCAATGACCTGCCATTCCTTGAACGGCGCATGACGCCCGTCCGGTGAGGCAGCAGAAGACCTGGCACCCCCTCCACTCGTGCAGGCCACGGTCATCCACAATGCCCCAACGACTAGCAGCACCTTGTATGTGACGAGAATTGCTCGTGTAGCGAACTGCACTGGTGTCTTACACATGTCCTCTACCTAACACAGGTCTCTCTGAACGGCAAGACGACAACCTTGACGCTCATGGACTAGGTCGTTATGCTGCCATACAGTCACCAACTGACATTGCAGATCTACTATCACGCGCCCAGCACCAACCGACTCATGAATTCCACCGCACAAATCCTTGCAGACTTTCGGTCACAGGTCACTCAGCTCTTGCAAGAACGCGACAAGGAGTGGGAAGCCTCCCGCAAACTTGTTGAGGCAAGGCAGCTCACTGCGACGTTGAAACGGTTGATCGAAGAAGCTCACCGCGTCGATCTTCCCGTCATCATCCGTGATGCGATCACCCTGGCGTTGGGACACGCAGAAGCCGCGCGAATTCAAGATCTTCCCGGCCCCCGACTCAAAGAACTCACAGGACTCCCCCCGACAAAAGCCGTGCGGGCCCTCTGTGTGTGGTTCGGCGTCGTTGATGGTCCGACATCTCAGTGGCCAGCGACCTCCCTGCGGAGCGAAGAGATTGAAGCCTTCGCCCGCTCCCACTCCAATCCCTTTGACCTGCTGCTCGATGCAGACGTGGCCTCCCTGCTCGATCTGGGGGCCGGCGACCTCTCGTTCGCCACGGAACTGGTCGAGCAATACGTGGCCCCCCTTCATCAGCGACAGCGCGAATTGATTCTTCATGCGCTTGATCGGCTTCAGCCAGGCTCACAGCTAGGAGGTCCACTCCATCCGGAACGAGAGAGACTCAACGGTCTGCGGTCTCGAACCGGGCTCTCGTTTCAATTCTACGGGAACCAAGACATGTTCGACCTGGGCAACCTCGGCCTAGCTGGGAAGTTCGCACCGCGCTATACAATCGTGACCTGCTGGGCTCCCGCGACACCCACGTTTGCCTACGAACCGACCCGATTGTCCGATCAGATCATCACTCAAGAGCTCCATCGAACCAAAGGCACGTTTCGACAGACCCACCTTTCCGGCGAACCAGCCCTGGAGGTCCAACATGGGGACCGTGCACTCCTCTTTCCGCCATGGAAGTTCGAGATTCGAGGCCCCCTCACCCTGCTCGACCTGCTGGCGCGCCGAGGCCTCCTCGGTGTCCTCGGAGCCGTCGATACCCAGGTCTTCTGGGAAACTCTGGCACAACTCCTCGACGACGCCCGCTATCGACCGGACAATCAGCCGTTCACGCCAGATAATCTCCCGATGATTTTCGGCGAGATCTTCGAGCGGCTCTCGCGCCTTGCACTCGGCGAGACTCTGAACCTGTCAGACTGCGGCCCGTTACGCAGACAGATTCCACGAGTCCTCCCCCTTCACCCGACGCAGGATCCCTCCTATCGTTTCCGCTCCGTTCAGATTCGCCGTGGAGCCGTCTTTCCGGGAATTCCTGCCAGCAGTACCGCTCGACGGTTTTCTGACATGCTGGAAGAAACACCTCCCTGGATGCTGATCCTCGTACCAGAATAGAGCTGAGCGCGAACAGCCCCACCGGCGCAAAACACTGCCAGTTGCCATCTCCAGACTCGCCGATGCAAAAACTCACGTGAAAATTGACCGTCTCAAGACCCTTTGTTAGACTTCGATCGTGTCAGATCACTATGCACTCTTGAACCACCAGGACTACTAATCTCAACATGAGTTCAGTTCACACCATCCGGGCGATCCAGGACAATATTGGGTTG
>JANYEF010000157.1 GCA_025363325.1 Nitrospira sp.
ATCGTATTGCCCACCAAGCACTGGCCGGAAAACCGTTGGGCGATCAGATCAGCCAGGAGCGAGAGCACCTGGCCGGTGCGACGATCCTGCACCCCACGGACCCGCAGCACCACACCAAACCCAGGCCCATCGAGCGGCCCATACAACATACAGTGCACCCCTGTGGCCCCCACTGCGCCTTGCATCGACTCCGGAAGCATATCCCCTTCCCACTGAATGGCAGGATGACGCCCGGATGGCAAAGTAGTGGCTCGCCAGGTACAGGGAACACCTGCCACGTCTAGCTCGGCCAAGAGCCATGCCACCGTCGGCCAGTCCGGCATCTCGCTTTGAAAGGTCCATTGAGCCACCTGCTCCAGCGAGAGGGGTTCGAGGCTCGGCGCGGCCACTTCCTCCAACTGCGCTTCCTCGCATACCACATAGAGTTCGCCCTGCGGATCGAACCAGAAGCGCAGTTTCCCCTCAGTCAACTCCGTTTGAATGACCCCCAGCGTTGAGCAATCGGCCCCTTCCTGTTCAAACATCGAGAAATCCGTCACGCCGGTCATCGTGAGTTTCGCGACACGAGCCATCTGGCCAATACGATAGCGGATTACAACCGTGACCGTGGTCCCCGCCAGCACCTCGCGGCCCGACGCTTCATCCAATAGCCGTCGCTTCGACACCTGCACATCCGTCACATAGCCGCCGCGAAACCCGCCGGTATGGCCCAGCAGCCAACGCACATCTTCGATATTCACAACCTGATATTTCATAGCATGAATGCTCGCAACCTCCGAACGATCATGATGGGCTGCGGAAAACCTTCGTGAAAGGTGAAACGTAAAACGTGAAATGTTCCGGAGGGAGAGCACTCGGCAATCCTACGTTTCACCTTTCACGTCTAACGTCTCACGGTTCCTGGGAGCGACTGTCTCAGCATCCTGCTAGAACAACGGCTGTTGCTGCCTAAGCCCATCCACCTGGCGTTCCAACTCCTCAACGCGATCCTGCAAACGGGTGTTGTCGAGCCGAAGCAGGTCCAAGCGATCCAAGAGCTGCTCCTGCTGGATCTCCGTCCACTCCAGCGTGCGCTTCAACCCCTCCAGCTCAAGCTGGACCTGTTGCCGTTCGTCAACCTGAGATGACATGTGTCCTCCACCTACCCTACAACATCACCGTCTTGACTATTATATGTCCAGACTGCGCACGCGTCCATCACGACCTTCGACAATCTTTTTTATGGAGATAGAAAGAATCGGAGCTTGTCCGGTCTTTACAGCCAACGGAGGATAACAATCACCGTGCTTGATACAAACTCACATGATCTTTATTTACACAACTATTTCAGTGACCTCTACCTTTTCTGGTCGCCAGGAGCTATTAGCGAACCTCGACGTGGCAAGACATGAAACAAGCCGTGCACTTGTTTCATCGATGCTTTTTATCACGACAACCCCATCACCCTGACTGTTCAGTTTTTGGAACTCTGTCGAGCTTCTCACTCCATTTACTAGCCGTTGTGCGAAGTCATCAGGCGTGTATGTGTGCCGCCGTCTGCCCTGTGCAAATTGACTTGGGATATTAACCGCCAAGAGTACAAACGGATAAGTCCTATCTCCACCCCACTTCGTCGAGTCCTCAGTCAGCCCCTTTAGGGCATCTCTGACTTCTAGCTTCACATCCCTGTTACCGTTAACACTCCATAACTTTAGTTCAACCACCCATTCGCAGTCGTCCGATTTTCCCTTGCGATAGTAAAAGTCGGGGAATCGACCACCTCCCACTCGCTTCGGAAAGGCCTCTTGTTCCACCTCGGGAGACTCGGCTGTTTTCCGGTTGCTCCTGAAATAGTTATTGCTCCCGAATTGTCTAAACTGGGGAAAAGTCGGTGGCCATGCCTCTAAAAATGAAGGCGAATTGGCGACTTCCACTGTCCCTTGACCAAAGACCTTGCTCAAAGCGAGCCCGATGTCAAGGGACAAGTCCGCCTCCCACCATGGCCCAGCCCGATTGATCTGCCAACGGTCAATATAATCCCATATCGCACGGTGAAGCTTATCGATTGAGTCGGTCATTGTTTGTCACCATTCTTCTTACAGGTAGCTACCTTGAGTTCTAACTCCAAGTGCAACACTGCAGGCCCTGATGGGCTACGGTGTTGCCATGCGAACGAGATCCTATAGACATAGGAGTGCCGAAGAACGTGAAACCTTGAGTCTGGGGCTGGCCCGCGGCCATTCGTTGCGG
>JANYEF010000194.1 GCA_025363325.1 Nitrospira sp.
TCTAAACCTATGAATCCCACGGCCGCGCTGGTGGGCCCACTAGGACTTGAACCTAGGACCAGCTGATTATGAGTCAGCCGCTCTAACCTCCTGAGCTATGGGCCCGATCAGGCGGATGACTCTCTCGCGCCTGACACGCAGACACGAACAGCCGATTCTAGGCTGCCCAGGGAGCGGAGTCAAATTCAGAGAAACACGCCAGGAGCATCACAGACTTTCCACGAAGCTGCGCAGCTTCTTGCTCCGACTCGGATGACGCAGCTTGCGTAAGGCCTTGGCTTCGATCTGCCGGATACGTTCGCGGGTCACTTCGAAGTCCTGACCAACTTCTTCGAGGGTATGGTCGGTGGCTTCGCCGATGCCGAACCGCTTCCGCAATACTTTCTCTTCCCGTGGCGTGAGTGTTTCCAACGCGCTGTTGATCTGGCGCTGGAGATCGTAGCGGATCGCCGCCTCCAGAGGAGAGACCGCCTTCTTGTCCTCGATAAAGTCGCCTAAATGGCTGTCTTCTTCCTCGCCGATCGGAGTCTCCAGAGAAATCGGCTCGCGCGCGATCTTCAAGATCTTCCGCACTTTGTCCAACGGCAGATCCATACGCTCGGCAATTTCTTCCGGCGTCGGTTCTCTCCCGAGTTTCTGGACCAGATGGCGGGAAGTTCTGATCAGCTTGTTGATCGTCTCGATCATATGTACCGGAATACGGATCGTCCGGGCTTGATCAGCAATCGCGCGGGTAATCGCCTGGCGGATCCACCAGGTGGCATAGGTACTGAACTTGTAGCCGCGCTTGTACTCGAACTTATCGACGGCCTTCATCAGGCCGATATTGCCTTCCTGGATCAAGTCGAGGAACTGAAGACCACGGTTCGTGTACTTCTTGGCGATACTGACGACGAGACGAAGATTCGCCTCGACCAGCTCGGCTTTCCCGCGTTTGACCTTTTCCTCCGCCACATCCAGATGCTTGACCGCATCTTTGATCTCTTCCGCCGACACGAGGGCCTCTTCGGTCTCGAGTTGTCGAATCCGGCCCTTCGCCGCTTGGTAGACATTTTTAATATCGTTGAGGGCCTCCTCCGAGCAACTCGACTTGCGCTTGACGGCGAGAAAATCTTTCCGTTCACGGCAGAGCTTCTTGAGGGCCTCAGCACCGGCTTCACCGCTGATCCCGAGCCGCCGCTGGCAACTGACGATCTCTCGCTCCGCCGTCCGGATCTGAATCGCCAACTCCCGCACACGCTGCACCATCCGATCCTTCAGCACGCCATGCAGGTTGACGGACTCCATCTTCTCCACAACCTGATCGCGAATCGTATCGATTTGCTTCTTAATCTTCTTCTGTTTCACGGGATCGCTGTTGGCCTGCCGCGCAACCTCATAGAGACTCTTGAGTGAGGTTGAGATTTTCCGGACAGAGTTCAGCCCTTCGAGCGTCTTGACCCGAAGCTCTTCATAGTCCCGCTGAATTTGCTCTTCCTCGAACTCCTCCTCGGTCTCTACGATCGGGACGATCTCACGCACATCGATAGTCCCGTTCTTGAGCTGATCGTACAGCGCGAGGACAAACTCAATTGTCATCGGCATCCCATAGATGACTGCGGCGATGTCCTTCTTCCCCTCTTCGATGCGTTTCGCGATCTCGATCTCTCCCTCACGGCTCAACAGCGCCACACTCCCCATCTCTTTGAGATAGAGTCGGACCGGGTCATCGGTCCGGCTGAGTGCGCCGGGAGTTAAGTCGATCTCCTTCTCTTCCTTTTCTTCCTTCTCATGCTCCTCCCCGGCACCAGCACCGGCTTCGACGTCGGCTTCCTCGGCGTCCTCACTGGCCTCCTCAGTATCCCGGGCTTTCTTGATCCGTTCCCCCTCGGGTGCATCGACAATCTCGATGTCCATTTCGCCGAACATCGTCATGATGCTGCCGAACTGCTCTGAAGACACCACTTCCGCGGGCAACGTGCTATTCAGCTCGTCGTACGTCAAAAAGCCCTTCTCTTTCCCCATCGAGATTAGCTTTTTCACTTCTCCGAGCAACTCTGGTTTCGCCATGACTACTCCTTCACTAAGGTCAAAGTCCCGGTGGATGGCCGACCGGCTTTTTGTATTCGCAATTCATTGACTTGTGCATTCAGTATCCGCGCATCCTCCACACGGCCTTCCCGTTCGGCAGCTTTGAGTTGCGCGGTCAGATCTCGGAATACGGCCTCGGCCCGCTTCCGATCCAACGTCTCTAAGCACCCCGCGACATGAGCTCTCACGTCGTCGAAATGGTCTTCCCGCATGGACAGCTCAGTCGCCAGCGACCCGCAATCCGGATGATCGGCCACCGCATCCAGCAACAACCTGAGCCCGACTCGGCCGTCTTGATCAAGGTGATTCAGCGCCGCCTCGACGAGGAACCGGCAGGCCGGAACGGAAAAGGCCTCGGGCCACAGTCGTTGCAGATCGGCGGGCATCAGGTGTCCATGCAGGAGCAAATACACCAGATCCCGCTCTTCGCTTACTCCCTTGAACGTCACCGGTGTAGGGCTGGCCGGTTGAGTGGCCACCGGTCGACGTCCCTCCGACTGCACCAACGCCGGATAACGCTCGATCAATCGTTGCTGGCTGATCCCCAGTCGTTCAGCGACCACGCGAATCCGTTCCTCTCGTTCGATCGGATGCTCGCTCTTTTGCAGAATCCGCAACACATCGTCCACGCTGCGGATACGCCCTTCGACCGTACTGGACTCCGCCGTGCTCAAACTATGCTCGAGAGAAAAATCCAAGAGGCTTGGAGCCCGCTCTTCCAACTGAGCAAAGGCCTCCGGCCCTTCCTTCCGCACATAGGTATCGGGGTCCTCTCCAGCCGGCAACGTGACGACTTTCACCCCAATCCCGCTGTTCACAAACAGATCGAGCCCTCGCAGTGCGGCACGAACCCCGGCCTGGTCCGGATCGAATAACAACACGACCTTCGAGGCAAACCGTCTCAACACCTGAATATGCTCCGCCGTCAGTGCGGTCCCCAGCGTTGCAACCGTATGGGTCAGTCCGGCTTGATGAAGCGCGACCGCATCAAAGTACCCTTCTACCACGATCACGGTCTTCAGCCGGGCGACCGCTTCACGCGCAAGATCCAACGCGTAGAGCGTCTGCCCCTTCTTGAACAAGGGAGTATCTGGAGAATTCAGGTACTTCGGAGTCCCCTCGCCAAGGATACGCCCTCCAAAACCAACGACCCGCTTACGCAAATCCGTGATGGGAAACATCACGCGGCCGCGAAAACGATCATAGAACCCGGATGCGTGCTCTCTGGCCACCGTCAATCCCGCGACAGCCAAATCACTCTGCCCAAAGCCTTGCTTGCTTAGCGCCTTGATCAGCCCGTCCCACTCAGCCGGTGCACAACCAATTTGAAATCGCTCGATCGTCCCAGCGTGAATGCCCCGGCTGGCCAGGTAATCCCGCGCCGTCACACCAAACACCCCGTCCCGCAAATTCTGTTGAAACCACGCCATCACCGCCCGGTTGAGCGGCTCTAGCCGACTCGCCTGTGCCGCCTGAGGGCCCGCGCTCGGTCCGCTGTCCGGCACGTCAATCCCGAATTTCTGTCCGAGCTCACGGATCGTCTCAGGAAAATTTGCGCCGGTAATCCGCATTAGAAACGTAAACACGTTGCCGCCCGCGCCGCACCCGAAGCAATGAAAGATCTGGCGGGAAGGACTGACCGTAAATGAGGCCGATTTTTCCTGATGGAAGGGACACAGGCCTTTCAAGTTCTGGCCAGCCCGAGTCAGGCTCACATGATGTCCGACTACCTCGGCGATATCGACCCGATCTCTGACTTGATTGATCACGTCTTCAGAAATCAAACCTCGGCCCACGGGAGTCGCAGCTCCTATTCCCCCACCTGGCACCGGTGAGGAAGATAAACGTAAGTGGTCGTAAAAATAGACCGGTCAGGGTAACAGACGGGAAAGAAATCTGTCAACGTGGTGAGAATGCGCTAACCGGGAGGCCAGGCGAGATGGCGCCCGCCCAACACATGGAGATGAAGATGAAATACGCTCTGGCCACCATGCGCACCGGTGTTGACGACGAAGCGGTATCCGGCGTCGGCAATCCCCTTCTGTTTTGCAATCGTATTGCCGGCCAGCATCAAACGTCCGAGTAGCCCGACATCCGAATCTTGAAGCTCGGCAATCGAGGCCACATGTTTTCGGGGGATGACGAGCGTATGCGTCGGCGCCTGGGGATTGACATCGTCGAACGCGACCACCATGTCGTCCTCGTAGACGAGCACCGCGGGAATGGTCCTCGCGACGATTTTGCAAAAGATGCACTCGCTCATGAAGTGGGTCCTTTTCTCAAGCCCGACTTCCCAAACCGGGTCGCCAACTCCTGATAGATTTCTTGAGGTGTCACGCCATGGTACCCCAGCGCCACCAAGGTATGGAACAGCAGATCCGCCGTTTCGTAGACGATCTCGTCCTTCTTCCCACCTTTCCCCGCAATCGCCACCTCCCCGGCTTCCTCGACGACTTTCTTCAGAATTCGGTCGACACCGCCTTCCAGTAGTTTGGAGGTGTAGGACTCACTCGATGGCTGACGCTTCCGTTCTTGGATCATCTGGTAGAGGCGTTCGAGAATTCCACCCCAGGACTCGGAGGTCTTCGTCTCCGGCGAGTCCAGACGCGAAAAGAAGCAAGCCCGTTCCCCCGTATGGCACGTCGGGCCGACCGGCTCGACCTTCACGAGAAGGGCATCGCCGTCACAATCTAGAAATAGGTCCTTGAGGTGAAGCCTGTGACCGGATATTTCACCCTTTTCCCATAACGCCTGGCGCGAACGGCTCCAGAAGTGTACAGACTTCGTCTCGACGGTCTTCTGCAGTGCCTCCTGGTTCATGAAGGCCACCATCAGCACCGTGCCATCCCGCCAATCTTGCACGACTGCCGGAATCAGCCCCTGCGCATCGAATTTCAATTGCCCCACATCCATTATCGAACCGCCACTCCCTTCTGACGAAGATAGGCTTTCGCCTCCGGAATCGTGTGCGTCCGGAAGTGGAAAATGGACGCGGCCAGGACCGCATCGGCCTTGCCCCTGACGAATCCGTCATAGAGGTGGTCCAAATTCCCCACGCCGCCCGACGCAATCACAGGAATCGAGACGGCCTCTGACACGGTGGCCGTCAACACGAGGTCATAACCCTGCTGTTGCCCATCTTGATCCATGCTCGTGAGCAACACCTCACCAGCCCCATACTGCGCCATCGTCTTTGCCCATTCGACGACATCGAGACCGGTCGACTTGCGGCCGCCGTGGGTGAACACTTCCCACCCTGTTGCCGGCGCGGGACGGCGCTTGGCGTCGATCGCCACGACGATACATTGTGTCCCGAATCGCTCCGCCGCTTCTTTCACAAATTCCGGCCGTTGGACTGCCGCCGTATTGATGCTCACTTTATCAGCGCCCGCATTCAACAGCGCCCGGATATCCTCGAGCGTTCGCACGCCCCCACCGACGGTCAGCGGCATGAACACGCGCGCCGCGGTCTGCTCGACCACGTCGATGATGGTCTTGCGATTCTCATGAGAGGCGGTGATGTCGAGGAAACAGAGCTCATCGGCTCCTTCGCGATCGTAGACCGTTGCCACTTCGACCGGATCTCCCGCATCGCGCAAATTCACAAAGCTCACGCCTTTGACGACGCGGCCGTCTTTGACATCAAGGCAGGGAATAATGCGTTTGGTCAACATGCTTAAACCGTTAGGGGTGAGGGGGAAGGCGAAGAGCCGAGACAGCGGCCCGATAATCTAGTTTCCCGTCGTACAACGCTTTCCCCACAATCGCGCCTTCAACCCGTGGACCGAGCGCCTGCACGGCTCGCAAATCTTCGACGCGCGAAATACCTCCGGAGGCGATCACGGGGAAGGACGACAACCCCACCACTTCCCGTAACGCCGGCAGATTTGGCCCGCTTAACATCCCATCTCGGGCAATGTCCGTATAGATTACGGCGCCCAAGGCATAGCCAGCCAATTCCTTGAGCAAGTCTGTCGCCTTCGTCTCCGACAACGCCGTCCAGCCTTTTACCGCCACCTTCCCATCCCGCGCATCCAGTCCCAACAGAATCTGGCGAGGAAACTC
>JANYEF010000485.1 GCA_025363325.1 Nitrospira sp.
CCGCCTCGTTCGCCCATGCCACCCAAGGTCTGACGTCCACTGAGGCAGAACAGAAGATCGAAGCCTTGTGCCACACGTTCGAGCGCATGAAACCCTATCTGATTGAACGTTGGCAACTACCAGCGCTGCAACCCGCAGCGCCGGCTCTGTTGCACCACACGACGACCGATGCAGGAGGTGAGCATGAATGACTTTATGAACCAGGCGCTGCTAGGGCCATTAGAACTGCTCGGACATCAGGTATTGAACGTGCTCCCGAATGTGCTCGCCATGGGCATTATCCTGCTCGGTGGCCTCTTCACCGCATGGGCGTTCGGTTCATTCGCTGAACGGCTGTTTCGCGTGATCGGATTTGACCATCTCTGTGATCGGCTGGGGATGAATGCGGCGCTCCTGCGTGGAGGAGTCAAGACCGATCCCTCTCGCCTCGTCGGTCGCAGCATCTATTGGACGGTGATTGTGATGGCCTCAATCGCGGCGCTAGGAGCCCTGAACCTGACTCCGATCAACCAGTTTGCCCAGTCACTGCTGGCCTATGTGCCCCACCTGGTGACGGCAGCGGTCATTCTCCTGGCGGGGTACTTTCTCTCGAACTTTGTATCTCAGGCCGTCCTGATTGCCGCCGTCAACGCCGGACTTCCTCCCGCCCGACTCATCGCAGCCTGTTCGCGATGGGGAATACAAGTCCTCGCGGGGGCCATGGCGCTAGAGCAACTCGGCATTGCCCAACACATCGTCGTCGTGGGATTCGGCATTACCTGGGGAGGAATCGTGCTAGCCGGCGCGATTGCATTCGGACTCGGCGCAGCCGATCTCGCGAAAGAGTTCTTGCAACGACGGTTAATGCCCCGATCCAAACCCAGCACGGTCGATGATCTCCATCACTGGTAACGGCGCAAGACTATGCATAATTTGATCGTCTATACAGACTTGGATGGCTCGCTCCTGGATAGCACGACCTATTCCTACGAGGCGGCCACACCGGCCCTCACTGCCCTCCGCAAGCAAGGTATTCCGCTCGTACTGGTGTCGAGTAAAACGCGCGCAGAAATGGAACCACTTCGGCAACGCCTCGGCCATCGTGACCCCTTCATTGTCGAAAACGGCGGCGCGGTGTTTGTTCCTCCTGGACTCTTCGACTTCCCCTTGGAACGCATGAGAACCAGATATCCGTACCAGGTCATCGAATTAGGCCTTCCCTATCACATGCTGCGAGAGGTGCTGAAACAAATCGAAGATGCTCTTGAAACGCCGTTACAGGGTTTTGGCGACCTGTCGGTAGAAGCCATCATGCAGGTGACCGGGCTTCCGCATGCTGACGCCCTCCTGGCCAGGCAACGGGAATACGACGAGCCCTTTCTCCTGCAAGGCCCTCAGGCGCTCATCGAAGAAGTCTGCCTGCAAATCGTCACCCGGGGCCTTCGATGGACAAAAGGGGGAAGATTATTTCATCTGATGGGGGAGAACGATAAAGGAGAGGCCGCTTCCGTGCTTCTGCGCTGCTACCATCGCCAACAGCGCATGAGCGGACAGGCGGAGCGGATCGAAACGGTTGGGATCGGTGACAGCATCAACGACGCCACCCTGCTCGCCATGGTGGATTACCCGATCCTCGTCCAGAAACCAGACGGATCCTATGACCCTGATATCCACCTGTCTGAAATGATTCGTGCACCAGGTATTGGGCCGGTGGGATGGAATGAAGCGGTTCTGGAACTATTAGCTCAGGTACCGTAATGGACCGCCTGAACCCGCACGCAGGTAAAGAACCCCGCCCTCACGGGCGGGGATTTCAGCATCCTGTTGGATGACTGTCATCGACTCGATGATCGCCGACTATCAGTACCGATGACCCCCTCAGGCTATCATCAATCCTCTTCAGGATTAATGATATGGAGGCCTGCCGAATGACAGGCCGTCAGCAATTGCGTATCGGCACTGACGACGGTCATCCGCAAGGGCTTCAGTTCCAACGCCAACGCCAAATGCAATACTTGTGGTGTTCGGAGCGCAGGATACTCCAACGCAAGTTCTTTAGTCGCTAAGTACGTCTGCATCGTCGGGGCAATGAACTGGTAGAGACCCTCCTGCGACTCTCTCTCGAACTTATGGATCACCGAGTAACAATCGTCTCGGGTGATATCTCCATGGTGGGCTCGATTCGCGAATGCCGTATAAAAATCGGTTACGGACCACGTCGGCACAATCGCCACTTTGCTCCGCTTCACCATGAGTCTGCTGATGATGCGTGTGCCGCGCTCCATGCTGTACCGTTTCACCAGAGCGGTTGAGTCGAAATAGTAATATGGCATGCGATTACACTCTCCCCTTCAGAATGATGGCGGCCAAAGGGCCCGACATTTTCGAGAGCCGATCTTGGAGTTCATCCAGCGGAAGCTCGTCATACCCCTCCTTACGGAACTTGTCGGCCAGGTTGCCCTGATTGAACGACGCCGTGTCGTTTTTGAGCCGCTCACCCAGCCGGCGTTTCGCCAAGCGACTAGGAACCCGCTGATGTGTGACCGTCAACCCGCGGCCACGGCTGCGTGGTGCACGAGTTGATGTTTGCCCTGTTTCCGATTTCGATTTGGCCATACCCTTCCTCTCTCTGCGTTAGTGGGGCGCTGACGCCGGCGTAGATACCAGCCCGTCCCGCGGACATCCCGCAGGCTGGCTCGCCTCTGCCGGCAGTTCCGACTCTCCATACACATGCGCCGCAATGGCCTTCGCCACATCGGCAGAAAACTCTTGCTGCATGACACGCACAACTTTGGCGGTGGCCTCACGCTCCGACAGATGGCCTTCCTTTCCACCCTTTGACAAGGCGCCGATCACCCGTTGACTGGTCAAATCCACCACTTCGAAATCGCTGCACCAACGCACGAACTTAAACTGCGGATCGCGCACGTCGATCGGCCACACCCGCACCACGCCTCGCACGAGCAACTCTGGAGAAGGTCCGCCGGAATCGCTGCCGTTCGAACGATCACCTCCCCACGGCCGACTCGTGACTTGCAGTCCTTCCTTCAACAATCCCTCCGTCAAGGCACGTTGCGCCGGTTCAACCTGATCGCCAGTCACCGCAACCGCCAGCACCAGATTCGCGGCAAGAAACTGTTCGAGTTCGTGCGTGAGTTCGCTCACGCGGTAGGCGGCGGCAGTCCCCTGCCCGCTCGGTCGAATCACGCGAAGGTCGGCATTATAAGTTTCCCGCAGCACCAGATTTCTCGCAGCCCGTCTCAACGCTCTGACTTTGGCCAACTTATCAGAGGGGCGATGGGCCGCCTCCACATCGTCTCCAATCGACCGGTCCAGCTCGGTCATCCGCTCCATAAATGATGCCTCTGACTGAGACCGATGCATCCCTGCCAAGGCATAATGGAGTCCTCTGTGCACATCGACCCACCGATCGACGATCCGGACGTTCTCCAATACTTTGTCGGTCGACACGCGCGTCAGATTGTCGAGCGTCAACCGTCGTTCCTCGCTGCTGTGTCCGCGCTGCTCGATTACCAGATACGACTCCCAGTCTTTCGCTTGCGCACTGACCTCGGCTTTGAAAATACGGGCCACCGCTGCATAGGCACGATCCTCAGCTGCCGCGCGACTCTCCGCCTGTCCCACGCCAACGAAATATTGTCCGGACGGATAGGCATCACTCACCCCATCGATCCAGTCCGGTTTCGCGTGTCCTCCAAACCATGCACAGCCAGATAGTGCGATCACCCCCATCAACACCACCCCGATTCGGCTCACGAACCGCGATCCGTTTATCATGGCATCACCCGTTGAAGAAGCACAGCTGTCTGACCTGGCCCGAGGGACAGGGTCTGCATGGCCTCAGGCTCCAGAGGGTCATGAGACTCGCCAACTAACCGATTCTGCACCTGGTAGCGGCCCGGTGGAACCCAGACCCGCGCGAGATGGATTTCATCGGGCAACGTCTGCCAGCTTCGCTTGTCGGCTTCTTCCGATGCCACCGCCAGTCCTTTCGTCAGCAGCCCAACGAGAAGACCGACCCACGGCCCCGCATCTTTCCCCGCTAACTGCTGAGACCCTCTCGTCGTTGCCTCGGCCGCCACGAACTTCGTGGCGGCACGGGCGAGAGCCTTGGCGGTGATTCCAGCCATTCGTTCCGCTAGCGCCTTATCTGCCAAAGCCGTCACGTTATGCACCAACTCAGTGTTCAGCGTCACCCGCGTGCCATTGTCAGGGATGAGACTCACCGTATCGACAGGCACGTGCGTCTTCTGCGGGACGAGCCGTGGCAATGCCACGCGAACAACATGTCCGTTAAGCCCATACAAGACCGTGTCCACCCCCCGATTGGAATGTTGGTTCGCCTGCGAAAACCCGCGGTTGAGGAGCACCAACTGGAGTGCATCGAGACTGATCGGCAGGTCAAGAAACAGATCCTCCTTGCGTGGTGCGCGGCCATTATAACTGATCACGACAACTTGAGCGAGATGTTGCAACGCCTGACTGGTCTCCCACCTGGTTGAGGGAAAGACATGTTGGTACTCGGCCATTTCTTGAGTAAAATGCAGTGCCTCGGCCGTTCGTAATAGATCGGCCCGCAGCTGGGACGGAACGGCCGTGTGTGACCATGCGCGGGTAGCCTCAAAGGTCTCATACGCATTCCGATAGGCAATAAACGCATTATTCACATCGCCGGTGCTCTCATAGAGAATGCCGCTCAGATAGCGCGCAAAGCCGTCCTCCCGATAGGCATTCTTCTCCTTGGTTCGATCCGACAGGACGTTGAGCCGGTGATCGATGCGCCGGGCTTCGACCAGCGCATCTTGCCACTGACCCAACACCGCATAATTGACTGCCTTCAGCACATTGATCAGCACCTGTTCGTAGGGATCACCCTCATAGGGTAACGCCGTATCGTTCGTCATGAACGCGAGAGTTTCCGTTCGAATTTTTCGAGTGTAGAGACGATCCAGTTCCTCCTCAGCCTGCTCCAATACGGCGTTGCTCTGCTGATAGTCGCCTGCGAGTTGGAGGGTCATCCCTCGATCCATGCCATAGAGCACTCGGCTTTTCGATCCATAGTCTTTCTCAGCGACAGCGACGATGGCATCGGCGCCCTTGGGGTCCTGGGCGCGAAGACTCGCTTCGATGAGGAGATACCGATTGACCGAAGGGCCGCATCCGGCCAGCAACACGTACACCGCCACGGCAAAGAGAGCCTGGGTGGAAATAAAAAAGCCCCACCGTGCCGGAACAAGGGCGGTGGGGCGTGAGGCAAGAGAGCTCAACGGAGATCGTGGAGCCTAAAAAATTGAACGTTTCTTTTCGACGACTTTTTTAATCTTCTTCTGACCGTACCAGACCTTGGCATTGTTCTCCAAATCCACCATCTGCAAGTCGACCTGGTAAAACACCGCCTGCGTCCCATCAGCCTCATCGAGGATCGACGCAATGCTACCCTTCATCATGTAATCCGCACCGAGCTCTTTCCCTGGCGCTTTCTGCGTATCCTCCCGCGCGTACATCGCTTGTTCTTTGCGTTCGGTGCGAAGTTCCTCGCGATCTCCCTTTCCTGCCACAAACGTAACTTTTTGGGAGTTCGTGAGCTCACGTTCAAGATCGGTCACAAACGTGTTGACGTTGATATGTTCGTGGCTACTGTTCTGTATGGTCCCGACAACCACGACCGGCTGGCGATGCTTGGAGCCTGAAAATCCGTTGAGCCACGGATACTCCAGCGCCTCTTTGACCATGGACTCCGCGACCATCCTGGAATCGGTATCGTTCCAACGGCCGCTCAGATCCGTGACGACCCCTGAGTCGATCCTAGTTATTTTGGTCTCCTGTGCACAACCGACCAGCGACAACAGCGCCAGCGCCACGAGCCCGATTCGTCCTCGATTCATCACGATCACGCGATACCTCCTCGCAAATGCAGCCATTGGCAGTCGATCAGCAGACGCCCTTACCGCGGCGCCCGTTTGTCTTCTTCTTTCTCAAGCCGCTCAAAGAGCTTATCCGCATTCTTTCTGACGTAATCACGAACCTGCGCGTTCAGTTCCTTCGCCTTCTCAAGATTATCCTTCATCTCCTCGAGATTCAGCTTGGTCAACACGTAGTACGTACCCGTTTTCTCATCCTTGTATTGGTCGATGCGGCGCACGCCGCTGAGGGTCGTGGTGGTCACCGTCTTAATGGCCCGCTCGACATTCTGCTCTTCCGTATTCTTGGTAAAGTCTCCCGCCGTCGTGGAGGCTGCATAGTCGCGCATCAAGTAGCCGGTATAAGTTTCAAAGGTCTTCGCAATTTCAGCTCTGCCACGATTTTCAGCGGTATCCCAGGCCAGCGGCTCGTTCCGAACACCAGCCACGGACCCGACGCCATAAAAGGCTTTGCTATCTTTCTCGTTGAACGCCCCTGATCCTTGTTTCACCCACTTCGGAGGACCGCCGCAGGCAGTAAGTCCGATCATCAGGGCAATAGCCACTCCTCCCCCGATCAACCTCGACCTAAACCCCAGTACCCTATTCATGCGCATGCCTCCTTGGTGATGATCAGAACGGTGCGACGGCGACGTAACAGCCAGCAGATACCGGCAAGGGACGTTCGAGAATTCAAGCGAAATCATGCTAACATGCACCCCCAAGCCAGTCAACGCAACAGACGGCCGATGATTGACTGTCTCACTGTTCCCTTAAGGGAGGATGCCCGTGGCAGACGTTCAGATCGATGACGGTATCATTAAGATTCTGAGTCTGGAAGTTCAAGATTCCAAGGCGGCCGCAGTCCTCGCCGAATACCCTCAAGTCCGCTGGGCTGAAATTACGCGGAAAGCAGTCAAGATAGGGCTGGGGTATCTGAAGGGCGGCGAACGAGCCTAACAGCTGACTGCTGAGAAAGTCCGCCAGCCTGTCTTGCTCATTTGGTCTGTCTCGTCCGTCTGGTCTATTCGGTCTGTTCGGTCTGTCTCGTGTGTCTGGTTGAACGAAACTAACCAGATGAACTGGACAGACCAGATAGACCAGATCCTGCTAAGGCTTCGCGGGTGTTGACTGTGCCACAGCAGCTCGGGCACGGGCATGGTTTCCCCCGAGTTCGAGATAGCGCGTGAACACCTCAACCGATTTCGCCTGATCCTTCATCTCGTCGGCGTAGAGGATACCAAGCGAGAAATAGACATCCACATAGTTGGGATTGACCACCAGCGCCTCCCGCATGGCACGCTCCGCCTCTGCATACTGCCCGCGCTTTTCGTAAATCAACCCGAGCGTATACTGAGAATCTGGGTTCTTCGGCGCATACTGCATCGCCAGCTTCGCCGCCGACAATGCGTCGTCAAGGTTCGGCAGCACTTCTAGCAACACATAGCTCTTGAGCACATAGGCGTCGCCGAACGTGGGGTCGTATTCCAGTGCGTGATTCAGCCGCTCCAACGCTTCCTTAGACGATTTCCCGGTTTGGAGAAGCGCGTAGGCCTGTTCATACTGCATCTTTGCGGCCTGTCGTCGTTCGGCGGGAGACTGGGGCTCTGCCCCCATGATAAAGGCAGCCTTTCGGCCCTCGATCAACACCGTATCCCCGTCCCCTTCAAGTTGCACAAAGACGGGATGCTGGACGCCCTTCGACCGTTCAAGAACTTGTTGCCTCACATAGTCTCCGACTTCCGAGGCCATGAGCCATCCGTTTTTATTACGATCCGCCATGCCACTCAGCCCGTTCACCAGTACCTGCACGAAGAGACTCCTCCCATTCTCCTGACTCAAGGACTCACCCTTATCGCCCGCCGTCAACACTTGCACGGCTCGCCGCTCCGTATCGTCTTCCGGAGCCAATCGCCCTTCGAGGGACAGTGGCTGAGCCGTGCTCACCTCCCACCCGCGAACCGCGGCATTCAAGAAGAAGAGGGTATGTTTGGACGCGCTACGCCGACTGAACTCTTTCAGCTGTTCAAACGTTACCGATTTGGACACATTCCCCATCTGCGCATCCCAGGGAAGGAGATACCCCAGTTCCTTGCCGTCAAGATCCTGCGTGACACCCGCATGTCCGACGAAATAGAGCACGAGCCGATCATGTCGACCGACCTTGCGGGGCAAGAAATCCAAGAGCGTCTGCTGCAAACGACGAAAACTCACATCCTTGTCGTAGAGTTCAACGACCTCGTCGAAGCCCAGTTGGCGGAACGCCTGGGCCACCGCTTTGGCATCCTCTATTGCGCCAGGAATTTTCGGGGCCAGGAGATAGTTCTCCACCCCGATGACAATAGCCCACGACTTGTAATACAACCCTTCCGGCTTCCCCAGTTGGGCAGAGGCCAATGGCGGACAGAGCATCGCTACCAGTGAGTATGCGAGAAGCGCGAGAAAGAAGGACCGCGGTTGTCGGTGCACGATCGGCAACATCAATTGGACCGGCCTCAGTGTGTGACGCGTGTTAAATTCACCGTACTCTCGCCTCTGCGCGACTGTCAAGAAACGGCAGACCGAGGTCGCGGCGCAGCCGCGGGGCCACGATGTGGTCCTGCATTCCCCCTCTCCCGTACCAAGGTATGGTTGAGTTCCCCCCCAGCCCTCCAGCATAATGACGCGGTGTTGCTTCGCACCTCGACCTGAAGGAGTCATCGCACCATGTCAGAGAAAATCGATACCCTCCTCAAGGAAAGCCGCGTGTACCAGCCGACCGCTCAGACCAAAGCCGCGGCGTATATTCAAGACTACGAGAGCGCCTACAAGAAATCGATTGCCGACCCTGAAGGCTTCTGGGGCGACGTCGCCAAGGAACTTGAGTGGTTCTCCCCCTGGACTAAGGTCCTGGAATGGAACTATCCATGGGCCAAGTGGTTCGTCGGCGCCACCTGCAACATTGCCTATAACTGTCTGGACCGTCACGTCAAAACCTGGCGCAAGAACAAGGCCGCCATCATCTGGGTCGGCGAGAATGACCAGGAACGGGTCATCACCTACGGCGAGCTCTACCGACAGGTCAATCGTTGCGCGAATGCTCTCAAGAAACTTGGGGTCACGAAGGGCGATCGAGTCATGATCTACCTTCCAAAAGTTCCCGAACAGATCGTCGCCATGCTTGCCTGCGCACGTATCGGTGTCATTCATAGTGTGGTGTATTCCGGATTCAGCGCCCCGGCCCTCGCGAACCGCATTCAGGACGCTGAAGCCAAATTGGTCATTACGGCCGACGTCGGGTTTGACAGGGGGAAGGTCCTCAACCTCAAGTCGGTGGTCGACCAAGCCGTCGCCAATTCCTCCACCGTCGAACGGGTCGTAGTCTTACGACGTCAGACCCCGGGGGTAACTCTATCCGCTCCAAAGGAAATCGATTGGCACGACTGGCTGAAAGGCGAGAAAGCGGTCTGTGAAGCCGAGCATCTGGATGCAGAACATCCGCTCTACATCCTCTATACCTCCGGCACCACCGGAAAGCCGAAGGGCGTGGTCCATGTCCACGGCGGCTACATGGTCGGGACCTACATCACCACGAAATACGTCTTCGACCTCAAAGAAGACGATGTGTACTTCTGTGTCGCCGACCCGGGCTGGGTCACCGGCCACAGTTATATTGTGTATGGCCCCCTCCTCAACGGCGCCACGATCCTCACCGCTGAAGGCAAGCCGGACTATCCAAACCCTGGCCGCTGGTGGGATTTAATCGAACGCTACGGCGTCTCGATTTTCTATACGACCCCCACCGCCATTCGTCTGCTCATGCGCTATGGAGAAGACTGGCCCAAGAAATATGATCTCTCTACCCTCCGCATCCTGGGCAGCGTGGGCGAACCGATCAATCCGGAAGCCTGGGAATGGTTCCATCGCGCGACGGGTGGGGACAAACCGATCATGGACACCTGGTGGCAGACCGAAACAGGGTCCATCCTGATTACCCCCCTGCCGACAGTCCCCCTGAAGCCAGGCTCCGCCACGAGGCCCTTCCTCGGCATCGAAGCCGATGTCGTAGACCGCGAAGGCAACAGCCTCCCCGCCAACGCCGGCGGCTTTGCCGTCATCAAAAAACCCTGGCCTTCGATGATGCGGACTATCTACAAAGATCCGGAGCGCTACAAGTCCTATTGGAACCAGATTCCAAACTGCTACACCGCCGGCGATATCTGCCACAAAGATGAAGATGGCTACATGTGGTTCATGGGCCGTGCCGATGACGTGATCAAAGTGGCCGGCAACCGGCTCGGCACCGCCGAAGTGGAAAGCGCGCTGGTCAGCCACCACGCCGTGGCGGAAGCTGCGGTGATCGGCAAACCACACAAGCTCGTCGGCGAATCCATCAAGGCCTTTATCATATTGAAACAAGGGGAAGTGGATAGCCCGGCACTGATCCAGTCGATCAAGGATCAGGTGTTGAAGGAGTTGGGCAAAATCGCCGTGCCGTCCGAAATCGACATCGTGTCCTCACTCCCCAAAACCCGGTCCGGTAAAATCATGCGGCGGGTGCTCAAAGCGAAAGAACTCGGACAAGACCTTGGCGATATCTCGACGATCGAAGATTGATTCAACCGACTTCACGACCGGTAATCAATAAGACGTCTGTGCGCTCTACAAAGAGACGGAGGCGGGTCATGTATACAGCAATAGGTTCTAGAGTCACGGTCGCAATCGGAGTACTGGCAATCTGCCTGGCAGCGATCAGCCCGGACGGTACCTGGGCCGCTGAACCGGTCAAACAGGCAAAGAAGGCAAAAAAGCCGGCCCAGGTACGTACAAGCGCGCTCGCCCCAAACACGGCCGTTCCGAAATTCGCCTCGGCGGAAACTGCGGGAAAAGCCGAATCCTGTTTCGGTGAGGCACCGACGCTCGACTGGCTCACGCCCGACGAAGGAAAAGCCGGAGACAAAGTCACCATCACCGGAACCAACTTCGGCGAGGCGACCTGTTTACGGGGCGTCTCCTTCGGCCCGGGTCATCCGGCCCAGTTTCAACAGACCAACAACAGCATCACAACGATCGTACCAAGCAACGGAAAGAAGGGCCTCGTCCTCCTCACCGTCACCACCGCCTCGGGAGAAAACTCGAAACCGTTCCTCGTGAAATAGAAATGGGAGGGCGGACTAGATGGTCTCCTATGCTCGTGCAACGCGCGGTCTCAGAAGGATGGGAAGGGAGCGATCAGGTGCCCTTCTTGCTCGCAGAGCCCCCACGATAAAACTGTGGTCGCTCGATGCGCGCAGTGAAGGGCAGCCTCGACCACTCCCTTTAGTAGATGTTTGGAGAGAGGGGGGAATTCGGCTCGACGGCCGCAATCAAAAGCTCCTCACCCCCTTGCTTGGCTGAGCATTGAACTGGAATAAAGAGTACGAATGGACACGCGCAGTGGGAGACCATGCTAGCCCGCCCTCAGGGGAGACGGTAGAAGAATGTGGAGGAAATACCTGATGGGACTCGTCGGACATGAAGCGTAAGCCAGGCGAACCGATCTATCTCAATCGTCACATGCTGGGCCTCGCCCTGGTCTTGGTCGCTCCCATTCTGCTACCCCTCCTGTACCACCGCTACGTCGGACCGCTGAGCTTTTCCACCCGACTTGTCGCAAGCTTGCTGATCGCTCTGATCGGAAGCATCGCGCTCTATTTCACCTACCGGGCATCGGCTCAAAATGAACCGTAAATCGTATCGCGCAGGGCAATGGTCGATTGATCCATTGCCCCATTGAATCATATGGTCCGATGAATCAATGAAACAATCCATGCATCGACTGATTTTTCGCGTCTAACGCCCCTTCTGCTCCGGCCTCTGATGTATCCAGGTGAGAGGAGTAGTCGCGTCGGCAAGGTAGGCCTGCCCGAATCCAAGAATCAAGTGTGCGTCCTGTAGCCGCAGTTCCCAGAGCGAGAAATCCGCAAAGCCAAACATCATGGCCGATTGGGGGAAGCGAGCCACATACCGATTCTTCACTTCAGCATAGTCCGGTGCACCAGCATTCAGCAGCACCGCCTCACCCTGAAGATTCATCCGCCGTAGGGCCAAGGGATTCTTCCCCGGCCGATCTGGCTCCGAGACAAACAGCCCCATGCGAGGGTCGTGCAACAGATGTTCGGTGTGCAACGCCAAACGGCTCACATGAATGTAGGCGCGCGTCCAACGTTCGCCAAAGACATAAGGCACATGCGACCCAAACGGCCGCCCGTTTCTGAGCGTCAGCAGAACTCCCGTACGGACCTCCTCGGCCAGATTGGCCCAAGCAGCCTGAACCTCCTCATTCGACAGCGCCCCAGACATCGCCATAGAGACACCCTCCCTCCGTCTAACTGATCATAGTGGTCCGAGACAGCCACGTGTGTGGTCGATCTGGTTCATCTGGTTGATCTGGTTGATCTGGTTTGTTTTGTTTCTCTGGTTAGTTTCGTTCAACCAAAAAACCAGACAGACCAGACAAACCAACGAACGATCTTCTTGCGCGGAAGGATCTTTCCAGCGGCCTGCTCAACGTGCGCCGTCACGGACAAGTAAGAAGGTACTCCTCCATTTTTGGGGAGTAGCAACAACAATCTCAACGGTGTATCCTGCATTGAGTATTTTTTACGGGCCCAGTAACTCTCTGTTCCGAAGGCGCCGGATGAAACCTGCCATAATCTTAGCAAAATACTTGGGACCTCCGCTCATGATCTCGCTGCTCGTGAGCGTTGGTTGTGCAACCCCACCGAAGCAACAGCCGACAACCGTAGGACTGCATTGCAACATCGCGTGGGATAAAAGCAAAGACCCGAAGGTCACCGTATATCAACTCACGGTGATCGACCAGAGCAAGCAGCCAAAGAAAACAATGCGTTTCATTCCCGCAGATACCACGAAGGTATCCTGCAAGGACGCGGGCGCCGGCCATGAAGGACTCTGGGAAGTGACCGTGCAATCCTGTTACAACAAAACAAGGTGTAGCCTCCCCACCGAAGTCGTACGCATGCACATCACCGCCAAGTAAGGAGCTGGCGCCGACATCCGGCGCTGGATCTGGTTTGTTTGGTTTGCCGGGTTTGTCTGGTTCGAACAACGAAAAAAATAACACAAACCCACAAACCAGAAAAACTGGCCCTATCTAGCCAGTCCCACTCGTCTCGCCCTCTGCCCCTCCAACCAGATAAACTAAACAAACTGGCCCGGTCTCGTACGCATCTCTCGTATCTGGTCCCTCGTATCTCGTCGAGCCAGCTAAAGGGGCGGGAGCTGCACACTGAAGCAAGCGCGCTCCCTGCAAATAACCGCGCTCCCATGAAGTCGTCACGAGCATCCACAAACCGGGCCGGCGGCTAGCCCTGACTATTCATGAATACTTACTGCGTCGTCCGACCCGTCGGCCGGAGCCTTTGGGCGGCCTGCCGATCGTTTCGCCCAGTGGGGATTTTCTCGTTCGGTCGCCTCGACGGACTGCACATACGCATCCGGCGGCCTTACTTACACCCCCCCCGGAGGGCTTCGGTCTCGAACGCCTCGCAATGGCATTCATGAATAATGCTGGCTACGCCTCCTGCATACGCACAAACTGGCGCGCGTCGATCAGGTCATTTCTGGTGCAGAACTGCTTCTCAAGCAACAGATGCTCCAGCGCCGCAATCCGTGCCGCCATCTCCGGGAGCACAATATCAACTTGCTCTCGCAGGTCCTGCAGCCGGCGGCTCAGACCCAAGTCTTCTCGCTTCGTAGCGGGTTTCTTATTCGCCCGACCAGCCGCTCGATCTTGCACCTGCTTCCGTGGAACGATCCTCTTAATTGACATAGCTCCCTCCAAGTTGAGAGTCCTCTTCTCCTCGACTGTGCTGTGCCGAGCCGATCACATACGACGCCAAGACCCCATCCAACGTCCATGATACACGAGGACAACCATAGCGGCACCGGGAAGCATGCTCATCCGATCAACCGGGCAATGCCAAACGCCGCCGCTGCCGCCAAGCCTCCGACAAGAACGGTTTGCCCTCCCCCACGCCACGGCGAGATCCCGGTGAACCCGCTCTTCACGTAGCCGAAGAGGAACAAGGCCACCGGCGTCACGGCCACCGATCCCCAGAGCGCTATGAAAATGTCGTCAAACACGATATAGGGCAGGAGCGGAATGAGCCCGCCCACCATGTAGGACAGGGCAATCGTCCAGGCACTGATACGCGCGCGCATCGGATCCGGCACATCAAGCCCCAACTCAAATCGCATCATAAAATCCACCCACTGCGCAGGGTTGGCCTGAAGCGCCGAAACCACGGGCGCAATCTGCTCATCGCGCAATCCATAGCTTCTGAAAATGTCCGCCACCTCCTCTGCTTCCCGCTCAGGAATGTGCTCGGTCTCACGCAATTCCCGCATCCGTTCCGAGGTATAGTGTTCGATATCGGTCTTCGCCGCGAGATATCCGCCGAGCCCCATCGCAATCGAGCCAGCCGCAATCTCAGCCAGCCCGGCGGTCACGACAATACTCGACGACGCCACCGCACCGGATAACCCGGCCGCGAGAGCGAAAGGCACGGTCAACCCGTCCGACATCCCGATCACAATATCGCGAACCGTGGCCGTCGCCGTGAAATGTTTCTCGATATGTGGCGTCAGTGGCATAGGGCACTCCTTGTCAGAATGAGGCAGCGAGACTGCCGCGTCACGCGATCAGCTTAGCAGGATGCTGAAAAAGACCGCCAGCGTCGTTCGCGCGTCGCTCAGAGGCTCCCCGTACCGAACAGAGTACGCATCGCCTCTTCGCTTGCTGCGGCTTTGCTTGGGAGAAGGCGCGTATCGGGGCGCCAGGGTTGGGCGGGTGAGAAGTCTGGCCTTTTTGAGCATCCTGCGTGGATGTTGTCCTCTTGTCCCAGACGTGCGAGCCATCGAAGTTCTGCTGTGCCGAAATGGTTTTCCCGCAGTCTGTTAGAAGAAACCACGGAAGCCGTCCACAGGCAGAACGTTCAACCGGGCCGGGCCAACCCTCACGCCTCCAATTCCCTCTCATGCGCCATCATCCGTCGCTGGGTCTGTCTTTTGTTTGTTTCGTGAGTGATTCGATGAACGAAACAAACCAACCAAATGAGTCAAAGAAACCGCCTGCCCCAAACAGCCTGAGCGAATGTCGCCTTGACCCGCTGTCAGTAGGCTGCGACAAGGTTAGTTTATTGGGGTCTTCGCGGATCACAGTGGGTCCTTCTGTGGTCCGATCCTATGTGAACGCCTTGTTTGAGGCGGCGTTCCAGGCGTTCCCCACCGCTTGAAACTGGTGCAGGTTCTGGAGCAGAGTCGCCGCATGAAGAACCCCACGTCAATCCGCGCCCTCTTCTCGCTGCCGGGCTTCGTCGCGGCCTCCCGGCTCGTCGGCTTCTTCGGTGACCGC
>JANYEF010000256.1 GCA_025363325.1 Nitrospira sp.
ATTCAGATTTGCTGTTCACTGGGCCTCATGAATGAACAACAGGCCAAGCGACTGAAAGCGGCGGGAGTCGATCGGGTCAACCACAACTTGAATACGAGCGAAGCCTTTCACGCTTCGATCTGCACCACCCACACCTTCCAAGACCGACTCAGCACCATCCGAAACGCGCGAGCGGCAGGATTGGAAATCTGTTCCGGCGGGATCGTCGGAATGGGAGAAAAAAACGAAGACCTCATCGACCTGGCAATGGCCCTGATCGAGGTGAAGCCAGACTCAATCCCGCTGAATACACTCCATCCAGCAACAGGCACGCCGCTAGAAAACTGTGACAACCTGACTCCTCAACGATGCTTGAAAGTGCTCTGCCTCTTCCGGTTCCTACACCCACGCACCGAACTCCGCGTTGCAGGCGGTCGCGAACACAATCTGCGCAGTCTCCAGCCTCTCGCCCTCTATCCAGCCGACTCCATCTTCGTAAACGGCTACCTCACCACACCAGGCCAGCCGGCTCCAGAAGTCTGGGGCATGATCGAAGATCTGGGCTTCAAGATTGAAGTGAATTACCAACAGCCGGTCAGCATCTGACTCACGCTCCAACTTCTCCTTATTCATCTCTCAGCCCCTCCACCACCGCCTGCCTCACTCCCCAACGCGCGAGCCATTAGCCGGCTCGCTGCTAAAGCCACTACAAACGCTCACGCTGTGCTCTACAGCAGCATGTCTCTTAGACCTGTCACCTGATTCACCTCCCGTATGATTGCTCGCTGATGACTATGCGTAAACCTCTGTTTTCTTCGAAGTAGTAGAAGCCTTTCGCGTTGACACCCGTCCGATTCTTGCTACAGTTTGAACACGATGCTCACTATGAAGTGTCCCGACTGTCAGATGGACCTTGCTGAGATTCCGACAAGCCATGGTCCGGGGCTTGACGTCTGTTCCTCTGGACACGGACTCTGGCTCGATGTGGGAGAAGTGAATTTTTTCGTGGAAGACTACACCTCGCTGAAGCGAGCTATTGGTGACAACGGAAGCGTGGCGGTCAGAACAGAGACACTGTGTCCTCGCTGCGGAAATCATATGGAGTCTGAGACGGTAGCTCGAACATCCTTCCTGAGCTGCGATTCCTGTCGCGGGTGGTGGCTTCCTCACGGAAGCCTCACTCATCTGAATGAGATCTACCGAGGCGCGGCGGTCCCGATCCAGATCCATGAAGCCGAACTGTACACAAGAGCTGCGGCGAGGCATCGTGTACTCAACGACACGTTTCGCGATCAACCCAGGTCCAATAAGACAGGCTCCAACCCACAGAGCATGTGGTTCTGGGTCCTGTTCTTCGGATTCGCCTTTGTGCTAGGAGGGCTCATCCTGGTCGCGGGGATCGGCAAAGCCATAAGAACCGCTCAGTGGATCCAGCCGCCAGATCAAACCCTGCTGTACTTGGCGTTGGGTTCTATAGGAGGCTTCGGACTTTTCATCTATGGCTGGGTGGTTCACCAACGGAAGCGCTTGATTGAAAGTATTCCGACCTCGACGATTCGTTCACTGGCTCTGGGGCTGGTCGAGATCAGTGGACCGGCACAGCCCGAGGAGAGCCTCCTCTCCACACCCTTCAGTGGACTTCCCTGTGTGTTTTATTCCTATGCCGTTGAAGAGCAGGTCAGCTCCGACAAGAATACACGGTGGGAGACCATCGCCAAAGGCACGTCGGAGCAACCTTTCTATGTAAGCGATGCAACCGGACGAGTGCTCGTCGTGCCCCTTGGCGCCGAGCTTATCTTGCCGGACGAGCGCACCTCGCGAAGTAATTGGCTTGGCGAATTGCCCCCCACTACGCTCGCAGGATTGAATCGCCTGGGTGTTTCGACCGAACGCTGGATGGGGAGCAAGACATTACGGTGCCGAGAATCGTTCATCCTACCGGAAGAGCAGGTCTACGTTCTCGGAACGGCCCATGAACACCACGATGCGACAGAGCGCGTCGAGAACTCCACTCGTATGTACATCGGTAGCAGCCGAGACCATGAGTTTATCATCTCGGATCGAAGCGAAAAGGACTTGTTGTCCCGATTGAAGTGGCAGGTGCTGGCCCTTGGCGTTGGGGGCCTGACACTTGCTGCAACCTGTTTGATCGTCATCTTCAAATACTATCTGACAACCGTATCGTAACCGTCAGACCCAAAAGGAGAATACCCATGAATGGCACCTTGCTGATCGGAAGCCTGCTCGTGATCGGACTGATTGTGCTCATCGCCT
>JANYEF010000278.1 GCA_025363325.1 Nitrospira sp.
ATCGAGCGTCGGTTCCATCGTGTCCCTCCTGCTCGGACGGTTCCATATCATACGTGCTGTTTCGAAGCTCCGTACGGCTTCAATCAATCCTCCTGCAAAATTAAGTCACGGCCTCCGCGGGCTCCAGGTGTAATTCTACGAAAAGGTGGGCCAATACTGTTGCGACCGTTAACTGGCAGTGAATATCGAAGAAGTGAGGGTTATGCGTCATCTTTCGTCCCCTCAGCCACTCGCCGCCCCACTCGCTCTAACAGGTTCATCGACTGATGCGAAGTCAGCTCATTCTTGTTGAGCAGTTCGAGAATGTCGTCGATGGTCGATGATCGTGTTCTCAGTTTCGGTGAGCAGATACGGTTCAGGGAATCAGGGAATCTGGCACAAGGGTTCTTCTTGCGTAGCTCGTTGATGATGGCGTGGGGGTCTTGCTTTGTGCAGAGGCCCTTCTGTACCAGCAGTTCGACAATCGCGACCATCTCCCATTTATTGAAGATGGTCACCTCTTCGGTGGTCATGGTTTCGAGGTTGGGGTAATCGTTGCTAATTTTGTTTTAGGCTTCCACTCCCGCGCCAGCTTATGCGCTTCGGCAATCTGGGAGGGGACCATTCGTTTTGCGAGCGCATCACGAAGCTCTGCCCCGAATTCTTCTCCGTTCGCTGCCGCCAGGCTATACCACATGTTTGCCCGGACAAAATCCCGTGGCACGCCTTTCCCACGCTCGTACATTCTGCCCAGTTTCACTTGAGCTAGCGCATTGCCTTGGTCTGCGGCTAAACGGCACAGGGACGAAGCCATCGTGTAATCCTGCGGAATATCTTGTCCTTTGATGCACAAAGCCCCTAGGTCGACTTGCGCCTTTGCATGCCTCTGAAGGGCGGCTTTCGCATACCACTGCCCAGCTTGGGCATCATCCTGCGGCACACCTTGGCCGTTGGCATAGAGCAGACCGAGGTTATACTGCGCGCTCGCGTCCCCCTGTGCTGCGGCCTGTTCGTACCACTGCCACGCTTGGGTATAGTCCTGCGGCACACCCTGGCCGTTGGCATACAGCAGGCCGAGGTTGTACTGTGCAGCTGCATCCCCCAGCTCGGCCAGCGGTTGCCATTCATGCAAGGCTGTGGCGTAGTCTCCACGGTGATAGGCGTCCGCGCCTGCTTCGAAGTCCGCCCACGCAGGCGCGGCGAGACACATAATCGACAACACAAGAGCGATAGCGAATCGGAAAGATATAGGCCGTTTGTGAATCACTGGACAATCTCCTCAGGTTCTCGCACCGATCGCTTCACATACTTTCGTAACCGAGCATGGGTGTGAAGCTCGATCAAGAGGTTCTCTACGGCAACTTCTTGACTTCTTGACCATCGCACCACGGCTGCAGAGATCTCGATGCGTTGCTCTTTCTGAGCGTGACGGTCAGCGAGAAGCTTTCCCCTGGTCGCCTGTGTAAATCACCGGAGAGTCGCCAGCCGGGACACGCCATGTTCCATACGGTGCCTTGGCTTTGAAATGGGCCAGCGTAGTCTGAAACGGAGGAGTGCAGGGGGAAGCGACGGAAGGGGCGAATCGAGAAGGGCATAGGGGCACTTTAAGAAAGGCGCGTGGGAGGGTTGCCTGATCCCGTTGTGTGCTCACCACAGGACAAACAGGGACCTATCGTTCGGCCTCTGTGAGGTCGCCTGCCTCTTCCAGCTCTTCAAGATCGGCTTCCGCTTTCGCCTTCGTGGTTGAGGGGTGCAGGCCATATTTTTTGAGCATTTTGTAGAAGTCTGCCCGATAGCGCCCGGCAAATTGAGCGGCGCGTGAGATATTGCCGCCGGTGAGTTGCAATACGTTCTTGAGATAGGTTTTCTCAAACTCTTCCTTTGCCTCAGTCAACGGCTTCATCGGCGCGTCCGGTGATGTACCCATAGAGGGCAGGAGGTCCGGCGTAATCATGTCTTGGCGCGTCATGACGGAGGCCTTTTCAACGACATTCTCCAGTTCGCGAACATTTCCGGGCCAGGGATGTGTGACCAGCCGATTGAGGGCGGCCGGTGTAAAGCCGCGCAAGTCTTTATTCGCCCGTTTCGCACTCGCGATCAGGAAGTGTTGGGCCAACAAGGGAATATCATCTCGGCGGTCACGAAGTGGCGGGAGAAACAGCGGGACGACAGAGATGCGGTAGTACAGATCGTTCCGGAATGAGCCGTTCTTGACCGCTTCGCCGAGGTCTTTATTGGTAGCGGTAATAATCCGTACATCGATCTTCGTTGAGATTTCAGAGCCCACTTCGCGGACTTCCCGTTCCTGCACGGCCCGCAACAGTTTAACTTGCATCGAGAGCGGTATTTCGCCGATCTCGTCGAGAAAGAGCGTACCGCCGTTGGCGCTTTGGAAAAGGCCTCGTTTGGCGCCATGGGCGCTGGTAAATGCACCGCGCACATGTCCGAAGAGTTCAGACTCGAAAAGCGTTTCTGGAATGGCCGCGCAATTGAGGGCGACAAACGGCCCTTTACTCCGTCGGCTGTTCGAATGGATGACGCGAGCGAACACTTCTTTGCCGGTCCCGGTTTCTCCGAAGAGGAGAATGGACGCATCGGAGTCTGCCACCTGCACCACTTGTTGGAGTAAGCGCTGCATCGCGGGACTCCGCGCGACGATGTTATCCATGCCATACAATTCGTTGACGAGAGACTTGAGTCGCTGGATCTCTCCTCTCATCCGTTGTGGAGAGAGCCCTTCTTCAATCTTGGCCTTGAGTTCCTTGTCATCGAACGGTTTGGTGAGATAGCCGAAGGCCCCCCGCTGCATGGCCTCCACGGCATTGGGAATGCTGCCGTGGGCCGTCAGGATGATAACCGGAAGGCCTGGATGCATCCGCAGTAGTTCCTCGGTCACATCTAATCCGTCTTCGCTACCCAGACGGAGGTCGGTAATAGCCAGGTCGAACCGGTTGTTCTTGGCTGCAGCGATGGCTTCACGCCCGGTAGTGCAGCCTGTGACGCCAAAGCCCATGGCGGTCAGCCGCATCTTCACGAGCTGTAACAGCCCCTCTTCATCGTCGACTACGAGAATATGTTCTTTTTCCATGAAGCTCCTTCTACGGTGTCGTCGGTTCAGGCGCAGTCGGAGGCGGTGCAACCGTCGATGGGGGACGAATGGGACGAACCTTATCCCGCATTTCCTGGTCGATGCGCTTCAACGCCTCCAATTGGCTCGTCAATTCCTCTATTTTCTTATCACGATCCGTCAGTTGCTTTTGTAGAGACAGCACGATACCCGTATCGCTCGAGCCTCTTGGGGAGTCTTTCTTGCCGCTGACCGCGTCCATCTTCCGGTCGCGCTCGGCTAAATCCTGCTGGAGGCTTTCCAGAGATTGGGCATCGGCATCCTTCATAGCCCGCAATTGCTGGATGATCAGCTCTCTATCAAGCAAGTCTCGCACCAGCCGATTCGAGGCCTGGGCCAGGATCGCCTGACTTTCCGAAATGGCTGGGGCCGCCATGACCGATTGGAGCCAGGATTGCTCAATGGGAGCAGCGTGATACTCGAGCAGCTGTAACCACAGCTTGCTGGAGGAGGCTAGCTGGCTCTTGGGCGCGACGGCGATCACCTTCT
>JANYEF010000288.1 GCA_025363325.1 Nitrospira sp.
CAGTTGTTCCGCCATGTCCTGGCGCTCCCACTGGCGTATTTTGAGGCGCGCCGGGTGGGGGACACGGTGGCCCGGGTTCGTGAACTGGAACATATCCGCCAGTTTTTGACGAGCCATTCGGTGACCGTCGTGCTCGACCTGGTATTTACCGTCGTGTTTCTCGCCGTCATGTGGTTCTACAGCCCCATCCTTACGTTCGTGGTGATGGGCTCGTTGCCGCTCTACGCGATCTTATCGGTGGTCATCACGCCGGCGATTCGATCCAGGCTGCATGAGAAGTTTAACCGGGGCGCGGAGAACCAGTCGTTCCTGGTAGAGGCGATCAGCGGGATTCAGACAGTGAAGGCGCTGGCGGTGGAGCCGCCCTTGTTACGGAAGTGGGAAGAACAGTTGGCGGGCTACGTGCGGGCCAGCTTTCGCGCCACGAGTGTGATGACGGTCGCCGGTCAAACGGCCACCTGCATTCAAAAGGTGACCATCGTGGCGGTGCTGTGGGTGGGGGCCTATCGGGTGATCGATGGGGATCTGACCATCGGACAATTGATTGCCTTCAATATGCTCTCGGCACAAGTGACGGGACCGTTGTTGCGCCTCGTCAATCTGTGGCAGGAGTTTCAGCAAGTCGGCATCTCGGTGCAGCGGTTGGGGGATATCCTGAATACCCAGCCGGAGCCTTCCTACAATCCCAACCGGACCACGCTCCCTCAAGTCAACGGACATATCCTGTTCGAGGACGTGACCTTTCGCTATCGCCCCGATGGCACGGAGGTGTTACGCAAGGTGTCGTTTACCGTGGCGCCGGGCCAGGTGATTGGGATTGTAGGGCGGTCCGGGTCCGGCAAGAGTACCATTGCCAAGTTGCTTCAACGGCTCTACGTGCCGGAGCGCGGGCGTATTCTGGTGGACGGGGTGGACCTCGCGCAAGTGGATCCGGCCTGGCTCCGCCGGCAGGTGGGGGTGGTGCTCCAAGAAAACTTTCTCTTCAATTGTTCTGTGCGTGACAACATTGCGCTGACCGATCCGGGGTTGGCGATGGAGCAGGTAATCCAGGCTGCGAAGCTGGCTGGGGCGCACGAATTCATTCTGGAATTGCCGGAAGGCTACGACACGATGGTGGGGGAGCACGGCTGTTCGCTGTCTGGTGGGCAACGCCAGCGGATCGCGATTGCCCGAGCGTTGGTTGCGAACCCGCGCATTCTGATCTTCGATGAAGCCACGAGCGCGTTGGACTATGAGTCCGAAGCGATCATTCAGCAGAACATGGCGCAGATCAGCAAAGGGCGCACGGTCTTTATCATTGCCCATCGGCTGAGCACGGTGCGGCCGGCGCATCGGATTTATGTGGTCGAAAAGGGTGAGATTGCCGAGCAAGGCTCACATGAGGAGTTGCTGCGTATGAAGGGGTTCTATGCGCGGCTGCAATCACATCAGGATGGTTCTGCGGCGGTGACGCGTGAGGAGTAACGAGGGGTAGTGGGATAAGGGGATAAAGGGGTAAGGGGGTAGAGGGCGAAGGGAAGACGTATGGCATTTGGAATGCTTTCTCGACATTGGTCGGTCTGGCGGGCGGCTTGGCAGGCCGAGAGCGGCCAGGCTCTGGGCTCAATGCCTGGCGGGCGCTCGACGGAGTTTCTCCCCGCTGTGCTGGAAATTCAGCAGGCTCCACCCTCGCCCATCGGGCGCGCGATCCTCTGGACCATCCTGGCGGTATTCACCACGGGAGTGCTCTGGGCGACGTTCGGTTGGATCGATATTGTCGCGACGGCGCAGGGCAAGATCATTCCGAGCGGCTATTCGAAGGTGATTCAACCGTATGAAGCGGGCGTGATTACTGCGATCCATGTGCAGAATGGGCAACTAGTCAAGCGAGGCGAGGTGCTGATCGATCTGGATCCGACGCTGAACCGGGCCGACCACGATCGTGCGTCCAACGAATATCGGGCGGCCAAGGTCGAGGCGGCGCGGCTCCGCGCGCTCATTGCGGGCAGCCTTACCTTCGAGGCTCCTCCTGATGGGGACGCGCAGTACGTGCTGCTGCAGCGCCAACTTCTCAGGGATCAGCTGGCCGAGTATCAGGCCCGAGCCGCCTCGGCGCAACACTTGATTGACCAGCGCAAGGCGGGGCTCGATCAGACGCGAGAAAATATTCGCCGACTGGAAGCGACGGTTCCCATGGAGGCTGAACGGGCGGAGGCCTACAAGAAGCTCCTTGATCATGAGGCAGTCACGAAGATGGATTTCTTGCAAGCCGAGGGGCAGCGGATTGACAAGACGCAGGAATTGGCCGGGCAGCGCAAGAAGGTCATGCAAGATCAGTCCGCGCTCGCTGAGGCCGAAAAAAACTATCGGGTCCTCGTGTCTGAATTCCAGCAATCCAAACAGGTGGAACTCTCGACGACCGACACGAAGGTCGCGTCGCTGGTGCAGGATGTGACCAAAGCAGGGCAGAGGGCGGACTTTCAGCGGTTGACGGCTCCGATCGACGGAGTGGTCCAGCAATTGGCCGTCCATACGGTGGGCGGCGTCGTCACGCCGGCGCAGGAACTCCTCATCGTGGTCCCGCAGGATCATCCGGTGGAGGTCGAGGCGCAGGTCGAAAATAAAGATGTGGGGTTTGTGAAAGCAGGGCAGGTGGTGGAGGTCAAAGTCGAAACGTTTACCTTCACCCTCTATGGGACCATTCCCGGCAAGGTCGTGAGCATCTCTGACGATGCGGCCCCGATTGAAAAAGTTGGCCTAGTCTATCCGACTCGAGTGAGCATGGATCGGGCGACGATTCAGGTGGAGGGGAAGCAAGTGCATCTCTCCCCCGGGATGGCGGTGACGGTAGAAATTAAGACCGGCCAGCGGCGCGTCATTGAATATCTGTTGAGTCCGTTGCTGAAATCGATGAAGGAAAGTCTGAGGGAGCGGTAGTGGTCTGTTTGGTTTATTTGGTTTGTCTCGTTTCTCTGGTTGAACACAATACATCGGATGAACAAGATGAACCAGACAAACCATCTTGCCTGAGTTCTATGAAGGGATGTGCTGAGATGGGGCTGAATCGATGGAGGCGCATGTTGGTGGGATTGGCTCTTATGGGAAGTCTCCATCCTGGACTGGCTGGTGTGAGCCTGGCAGGGGAAGAGACTGACTTGCGGGCTGTAGCGATCCCTCCGGCGACGCTCGCGCTCACGCTACGTGGTGCCTTGGCTGCGGCGGTCGACAATAATCCCGACGTACTCCTCTATAAGGAACGAATCGAAGCGGCGCGAGGGCAAGTCCAGACACAGTTGGGAGCGATGTTGCCCAATCTCTCCTCCAACGTCCGGCAAACCAGACAGACGCAATTTCTTGGCACCTTCGGCCTTTCTCCTATCAGGTCCGATCCCTTCAGCATTTTCGATGCGCGCCTCAACGCTTCACAAAACCTCTTGAGTATCAGTTTGATTCAGCGCTGGCGGGCGTCGCGCGAAACGCTCCACGTTACCGAATTTGAGTCGGATATTCGGAAGTTCGATACGATGGCCAGTGTGGCGCTCCTCTATATGGAGGGGCTGAAGGCTATGGGCATGGTGAAGATGCATGAAGCGAATCAATTAGTCATGGGTGAATTGCTGGGGTTAGTTAAGCAACGGCAGCGCGGGGGCGTGGCGACCGGGCTCGATCTCGCCCGATTGGAAGGTCAGTTGGCGAACGAACGGCAACAGATCGCGGCGGCGCAGTATGAGGTGCAACGCGCCAAGTTCAATCTGGCGAATCTCTTGGGTTTCGCGTTTGAGATTCCGTTGTCGCTGACCGACGAATTTCAACCTGAAGTAGGTGACGTCCCTGTTCCGCAGGGGGCAGTGGAGGAGGCGCTCGGGAATCGTCCGGAAGTGCAGGCTCAGTCTACGCGTGTCCGTGCGATGGAGCTGACCTATTCCTCCATTACGGGAGAGCGGTTGCCGTCACTCGTGGCACAAGGGGATTACGGCCTGATCGGGAATCGATGGAACAACAGCCTCGACACCTACAACATGGCGCTGCTGCTGCAAATTCCTATTTTTGATGGCGGGCAACGAGAAGGCCGGATTGCCGAATCCCGGAGCCAATTGCGCCAGGAAGCGCTCCGCATGCGGTCGGTACTCAATCAGGTGAAGATGGAAGTGCACGATGCTATCGCGTCCTTGGCGGCTGCGAAGGAGCAAGTTGGGATCGCCCGAATCGGCATGCAGGCTGCGGCCAAGGAACTCGAGCTCGCGAAAGAACGCTATGCCGTGATTACTGCGGCGAGCCATTTTGAACTGACCAATGGCCTCTCAGCCGTGGCCCGAGCCAGAGAGAACCTCGTCAACGCCCTCTTCCAGCTCAACGCCTCGCGCGTGAATCTCGCCCGATCGACAGGGAGTCTGAATACGCTGAATTAGTCGGTCACCTCACCAGCCACACTCGATTGGTTTTGGCGGCCGCTGGCTTCCTAACCTTGAGAATCGCTGCCGTATCGGGGTTCACGACGTCGTCTTCCGTGTTGAAATAATTCGTGCAGATGGATCGACCGTCACACTGTCCGGTCACGTCATCGGGGGCGCTATTTAGCACCCGCCCGATGACGTGGGTTGTGTTCAGCACTGGGGGTATGGGGGGGCGTTGAATGGTCTTGACGGAATGAGGAGGTGTGACGATTAGTTGGCTTCCGTACTCTTCTCGTCTTCTATATCGGTAGCAACGCGGCGGGGCGTGAGGCTACAAAGCATATAGGGAGAGTCTTGAAGAATGACTCGGGACGAATCGTTTATCGAAGCCCCTGAACATCCTCGAAGAGGTCAGGCTTTCAACAAGAACTATTCGACTGGAAGTCGAAGCAGACTTCATTGGAGAACCCGCTTTCAGCACCATTGTATGCCGTGACTGCGAAGTAGTAGCGGGTGTTATCCAGATTTGTGACGGTGACGGTGGGAGAAGCTGAACTAGCGAGTAGGGGATAGTTCTGGGTCTGAGTTCCATAATGCAGATGATACTCGGTGAGGGATGCGTCATTCACGGGATTCCATGACAGTGTCGCGGTCGAGCCAGTAGGGGTCGAAGTAGTGGTGATTGATGGGGCACCTTCACTGCCGCCTCCTCCTCCGCATCCGGTAAGAAGGGGCATGATCGAAAGAAGAAGGCCCGTAACAATGGCGGTCAGGCATAGGGGCATGCGAGCAGTCTTTGTGGCTCCGATCCGCGGGACGAATTGATTCTTGGTCAAAGCGCTCATGTGTTGCTCCATAAAGAAACGAGTTTGTCTTGATTTAGGCTCGGTCTACTTCGTGCGTGGTACTGGCAAGAAAGAAGACGAACACGATTGAGCCAAGAGCAAAGCATGTGCCATTGTTACTCGTTGTAGCTAGTCGATTTATCCATATAATTAGATGATTGTGTCGGTGCGTCAAAATATTGGAGTGTAGAGCCTGAAGGGGAGACCATACAGTTTATATCCCGCTCGAAGAGCGTCGTCCCATCCAGCTGTGAGTGTTTAAGAATGAGAATCAGATCGTGGATATGTCGGGAGCGGCTAGGTTTAGACTACAGAACATGGAATGGTAGGTTTGAGTCACCGTAAGTGGCGTGCGGAGCCTGCAGAATGAGGAGAGGGATAGTAGAGACTTGATTCAATCGGTGCGCTTGAGTATGTAAATTGATGGTCATACTGAGAGGTTCGGCGTGACCATATCGGCATTTCTTGCCGATATAGATGTAGAAAAGTGCGATTAGTTGGTTGGGGTGGTGCTGGTGTTCTGCGCCATGCTCGCAAGTGTGCTGGTTGTCGCGCAGGCGGCGGACGATGACGGTGTTCCGGTGAACGGCGCGGCTGTCGCTGGTCAGGCCGGTATTTCTTCCCTTCTTCCTTAGGGGACGGTCCTGTCCCGAAAAAATCGAAACAATAAGTAGGCATTGAGCATCATCACGATCGTGAGGATGCTGTATGTGGTGAACGCGGTGGTCAGGTTCAATTCGATGAGCACCCTGGACAATCCGAACGCGACGACCAAGGCATCGAAGGCCATGCAGATCCGCCTGAACGATTCAGGATCCATCCAACGAATAAGATAGTGTCCGAGGGGAATTCCCAGCAGGACGCTCGGGACGATATAGGGAATGATCTCCATGCTGTCATAGCTATAGAGCCCAATGAAATAATAGGCGATTCCCGTCAAGACCCCTTCTCCCACTCGAATGACACCCAGCGCGGCACGGAAATCCTGTTTGGCATATCCTTGATTGTTGAACAGCAGCGCAAGGGGAGGGCCCGAGATGGTGGTGACGGAATACAGGGTTCCGATTCCAATTCCAAAGGGTATGGCAATGGCTCTTTCGGCTTTGATCGGCTTTCTGATACCGGCAGCCTGGAGCAGAATTAACGGCAACAGCATGAAGTAGGTCACAAACTTGACCCACGCCGGATGAACGAGAGAGAGAATGTAGCTGCCGATCGCGACACCGATCACGAGGCCGATCAAAATGGGCGCCACGCGCCACCAAATGTTCGGGATGCTCTTACGGTTGATAAAGAGGACGTAGCCATTGATCACCAATTCCACGAGCACCAACGCCGGATTCAAAATACGATTGGTGTAAAAGAGCAGCGCAACGGGAACTGTAATCGAAGAAAATCCGTACCCCAAGGCGCCGTTGACGGTGGCTGCCACGAACGTGATCAATACAAGCACGACGAGATCCATGATTAACCTTTGCGATGTCCGGAGACGAAGTCGTCGAGCGTGTAGTGGTCCAGGATATCGGCAATGGCATCACGTACCGAACCCATCACATGCTGCACCGGACATTGGGCATGTTCGGCATAGGGGCAGTCTCCGCATTTCTGATAGGCCGTCTTGCTCACACATCCGATGGGAGCGAGGGGGCCATCCAAAATGCGAATCACTTGGCCGAGGGTAATCTCTCCAGGAGGTTTAATGAGTGCATAGCCACCCTTCGCCCCTCGGCGACTAGAGAGAAGCCCGGCTCGTTTCAATGCCAGGAGGATTTGTTCAAGAAATTCAATCGGGATATGCTGGCGAGTCGCGATGTGATGGCGCTGGAGCGTCATCTTGCCATGCACGAGGGTAAGCTCAAGCAGTGCACGAAGTCCGTACTCGCTTTTTTTTGAGAGCTTCATCAGGAGATCCGTTAAT
>JANYEF010000290.1 GCA_025363325.1 Nitrospira sp.
ACGAGGTACTACACTAAATGCCAACGGCAAGTGTCCCAAACTCATTGACACGTTCCGCCCATGATCTTGGGTAAGGCGATGAAGGCGATGGGGTCATTGCTTGACTTTGCACCTTCCTCCACCCAGGCTCCGCGTTCATGGCTCGCCACCTTCACATGGAATACCCGGCGCCCTCTCCCACCTCACCCCACGTGGCAACGACCAGCAGACGATCCTTCATGACGAGACCGACCGGGCAGATTTCTTGACAGGGCTCGGGCAGGAGATTCTGCCGCAGCGATGGTGCAGTGCAAATCAAGCAATGCCCCCACCCGTGTGACCTGTAACGGCTAATTAGGCGGTGGTGGCTTCAAGCGATCGAATTCTTTTCGCAATGGCTCTTGGAAAATCGACAAAGACGAAGTGGGCCTTGTGATAGAGGTAATCCTCACCACTTTCGTCCACGATCCGCACCAGATCGTCCTTGGCCGCTTGCGAGTCCGGGATGATTCGATACACCTTGCCCGGAATCAAAGAGGCTTTGTAGTCAGTGTTATCCACGCAGAGGGCGAATGATTTGGCTAGGTGTCTCATGATTCCTCCACATACCGCTTGATCTTGAGGTCCCGCCTGCCGATGCCGTGAGCTTCATACCAATGAATCTCTACCCTTCGCAATGCACCGTTCGGCAACCGGACAGTTGCTATTCCTTTCAGCTTCCGCCAGCGGCCTGGGCCGTAGGCTTTGCGGAGATAGCGCCGGACGCGAATTCCAGAACCGGTCGCAATGATCTCAATCTGGGTGATCCGCCCGACAAGTTGAAACTTCACTGGCTATGAAACCACATAACTTATTGATTTGTACAGCAGGCCCAGACTGCCGGACCATTATTCGACGTCCAAATCATTTCGGCAAAGATAGCATGAAAGATTGGGGAGCCGGACCCCTTTGTTTTGTTCCCAAGGTGGTCGAGCTGCAGAACCTTACGATCGCAGAAATAGTTTTTCCTCTCGATCAGTTCGTGACTACTTCTTTCTTACGAAGTTGTTTGTCCAGTACAAATGTTCCAAACGGAATAATAGACGCGACAAATGCATACAGTGAAAACATGAAAGACCATCGTTGTCTAAAATGTAGCATGGCTAATAGGCCGACATAGAGCAGGAATAAAACTCCGTGTATTAGCCCTACTACTCTCACGACCTCTGGCATTCCCATGAAGTACTTCATCGGCATAGCAATGAATAACAAGGTGAGAAATGAAACCCCTTCGGCTAAAGCGATCATTCTAAAAACTCTGATCTGGCTCATAGTTACTTTTCTTCCTTTTTCCCCATCAAATATTAAATCCGGTAACGTGCCAATCAAAGACTCCCAACCCCTTTCTTGGTACCCGCTGCAGCGCGTGGTTAGACCACATGATCATTTCAGTAACCCCGTAAGTTCGATGACGCTGAAACCTTCAGGTCTGACTGGACCGTAACAGTTACACTGTAGCCATCTCCAGACTCGAGATAGGCGAGGTCGTCAACGTCAATGTGCTGACTGCCTGCATCGAATACGACGCGGAGGCCTGACTCGCCTCGAGGACGAACGCTAACTCTGCGCTCCGCGCCAGCAGCAATGCTCTCAATGCGCTCGGAAAAGCCTGATCCAGATACCACGATGTTGGTGAGCACAACAGGTGAGCGATTGGTGATGGTGATAACGGGCGAACGCGAACAGGCGGCCAATGCCACTACCAATGCTAGGATAATGCCGATGCGATAAATCTGCATGGCTTCCGAAGTGAACTCAAGCATGGACTGCTTGTTGAGCGCCCCTGAGCAATGGAGTAGGAACTGCTATTCTGTTGAGGCCCAACAAGTTATGTGAACAAACTCAAGAGCGCGTTGATGTATGTTACGGTACATCTCCTCTGATTCATCTAGTTTTCTCGTTCATTTAGTTAATCTTTTTCAACCAAATAAACGAGACAAACCAAACAGACCAGAGCAACCAGCCGGTTCTCACGTTTCACGGCTATTCCCCGCTACCAGCCATGTCGTCGATAAGAGGCCGGTTGATGTCGGTGCACCCGACGCAGATGGTATCGAAGAGGGTCTCGGCATCCGCCACAAAGTTCTTGGCGTCGGTTAATTTGTCGGCCATGACCTGGTCGTAGCAGGTCTCACAGAGCATCATCAGCCCACGCGATACGCCTACTGTTTTTCTTCCTGCGCTCCCAGCCATGCTGTCCTACACCGACCCTTTCTGTCGCGCCAGCCAAAAGTCTTCAGCTTCGAGATCGATCCCGCACACGGCGCATTCGTAGATCTTCTCGTCAGCCGGAAGTTGGATTTCCGTCCGATCGATTCGCCCGCGGCAGACATGATAAAACCGCCCGCGCGCGTCATCATTGTCCAGCGGATCGCTTTCATAGATCAGCACCATCGGCCTACTCTCCCCGTAAAGTGAACTTAGTATACTGATGGACGAGATCTATCCGCAACGGTCAACACTCGATTGCTGAGCAGGCGGTGTGAAAACAGCCTCGACACGTCTGAGATTTAATGGCCCGCACGTTTATGGGTACCAGGACACAACCTTGCAGGATGCTCAAAAAGTCCGCCAGCAAGGCCGCAGCCGATGGAAGCACCGGAGGCGTAGCCTCTGGGCTACGTTGAGGATGCTTTCGAGGTGAGAACGACGCTGGCGGGCTTTTTCAGCATCCTGCTAAACTTGGAACTTGGCGTCGTACAGCCGAGCATACA
>JANYEF010000333.1 GCA_025363325.1 Nitrospira sp.
ATCCACTCCGTCACGCCAACAAACCCCACGATCACGTGAGGCACGCGGACCGCAATCGCTCATCATGCTCTCACGGACAGGCCAACCCAAACTCATGGTGCCTGCCATTCATCTCTACGTCGACCCTCGGGAGCACTCCCCCTACGACTTTCAAGGCTTCGTGCGCATCGCCGGAACCATTCGAGAGTCCCTTCCAGCCGGTGGCTATGCCATTGCCGAAGCACCCGAACTCTTGTGCATCAAGAGTATCGGCGTGGAAGAACTCTATACGATCTTCTCGAATCCCTCCGACAATCGCCTGCCATTTCTTCACGAACTCGAACAATTCCTCGCCTTCCCCTCTCGTTTTCTTGTTATTGAAGGGACGCTCCAACACCGCAAAGCCGGAGGTCGCCTCAATCAATATCACAAGATTGGATTGATAGATTTCCTCGACGCCCTTACCGCGCGATATGGCATCCAGATCATCTATGCGGATACGCGTAACGAGGCGGAAGAACGGGTCGCCAACCTCGCAGCCCTGCACTATGCCTACTATTTCGCCGAACAACAGGGATTCGGGTGCTGTCTCACGGAGAATGATTTGTAAGAGCTGATGGCTCGGATGGAAAGCCCTATTTCGTAAAACGTGAGACGTAAAAGGTAAAACGTTTCAGGCAATCAGCGGGAGACAAACGACGTTGAACTGTCCGTTCAAGTCCTCGTTCCAAATCCGAGCTGCCGCCACGCTTCGTAGAGGACCACCGCCACTGTGTTGGAAAGATTGAGGCTTCGGTTTCCCGGAACCATGGGTACACGGATACGCTGTTGTTCGACAACCGCCCCCAGAATCTCAGCCGGCAACCCGCGGCTTTCCGGCCCAAACACAAAGACATCGCCGGCGACGTAGTCAACCAGGTCGTACCGTTGAGTGCCTTTGGTGGAGACGGCGAACAGGCGGCGATCTTTCATGCGAGCAGCGCACTCGGCCCAACTTTCGTGGACCGTGATCGTGGCAAATTCGTGATAGTCTAGTCCGGCTCGCAGCAATTGCTTATCCTCCAGCGTAAAACCCAGGGGTTTCACGAGATGCAGCCTTGCGCCCGTATTGGCGCACAGTCGGATGATGTTGCCGGTGTTAGGAGGAATTTCAGGCTGATACAAAATGACGTTGAACATTTGAGGTGTCACCAGGATGAGGACCTACTACATCTGAGGCGTCTCCTTGAGGGCGAGTGTACTGCATGGATAAATGTATAGCTAATCGACTCGCTCCGCACCCACGAAGCCGTTGCCTTCACACAATTAACAGTCTCGCCTCACACACCAAACGCCACCTGACGTTCTAGCGTAGGCCTCCCAAGGCAATGAACATCCGGTCACCAACGGATGCAAAACTCTGTGCACTGAGAAACACGACAAAGCCCTCTTACAAGATACAGACATTGTTCCTCCTAGGTTCTGCTCTTATTTTTCGTGTATCACGTTGGATACGAGGTGTTCCCAATTGGATTCACAACCTTCTCTCCTATTTTCATTTCGCACATGATTGGTATTTCCCGAGCTAGTAAAAATGCCTCCTTTATCACCGCCTGTTTCGCATACACGCGTGGCATAGTCGATGCATCCTCCCTACTCAAGTTGAACGGCACGATTGGAAGTAGCGTCACCAACATGGTCGCACGCAACTCCGCGATGCCGTTCCCCATTTCACTTACACCACGGAGAGGAGATTCAGCATGGAAGATCCCATATTGTTCTGGAACGAAGTCGCACTGGAAGCCAATCGGCTGGACCACAGCGGTGGCATGGAAGGCGAACATCAGCGCGGGCCGACCCTGAGTTCCCGTGCACTTGCCATCGTCCACTTGGCGATGCACGACGCATTCTTCAGCGTGGCCGGTGTCGCTACTATCCCCGGCCCAGGCCCGTCACCAAAAAATCTGTATCTACTCTCCCCGCCGGCTTGGTCTGGAGGAAACTCCCCCGTCAAGCGCAGTGCCGCCGTGAGTGGCGCCGCATCGACAACGCTCTGCACACTCTACTCCGGTATGCGCGCACGGATCGAAGAGAAACTAGCCGAGATCAGCGGCAAGAACGGCACAGAGGACGCGGCATTCAGCTTTGGCCGACGTGTGGCGCTCGCAGTACTCGATACCCGAAAAAACGATGAGAAGGTCGTGCCGAAAGACGAGGACTACACCTCATCCCCCGGTCATCTCCGCCATCGTGTAGACCCCTGCAATGCGACGCAAGGCTATCTCGGGGTCGGCTACGGCAAAAATCAAAGCTTCGCGGTTACAATCTGGCAGACACTCGATCCTCCACCTCAGGAGAGCAGTGCCGGTTACAAGGACGATTACAAGGAAGTGTATAGACTGGGGGGCGCGCCGGAACTCAACACAACCACACGCACTCCCGAGCAAACCGCCATTGGTCACTATTGGGCCTATGACGGCGCGAACAAGATCGGAACGCCTCCCCGCCTCTACAATCAGATTGTTCGGGAAGTGGCCAAGGCAAAAGGCAATACCACGGAACAAAATGCGCGCCTCTTTGCGC
>JANYEF010000396.1 GCA_025363325.1 Nitrospira sp.
CTGAAGCGTTCACTGCGAGTGTCGCGCCGTGAACGGTATGAATCTCACTACCGATCCGTCACGCGCGTCCGTTCAAACCGATCAACCGAGTATGGCGAAAGATCCTGGCCCCTCTCCTGTTTTAGGCAAGGCTCGGATGGCCGGCGGGTCCGTGCTTACCGCCAGACGATGGAGCGCCGTGATGGCGCCGCTTGTAGTCATGTCCGTCGCGCTCTTCTTGATCTGTTTACAGTTCGGGACGCAATGGATCGGGCTCACCCAGATCATCGACATTGTGGGGCAGGCTCTGCGTGATGGGACGGTTGAAAGTGAGCACATCGGGACAACCGGCGTGATCCTCATCCAGGTGAGACTCCCACGTGTGTTGTTGGGGTTTCTTGTGGGCGCGTGCTTGGCATCCGTCGGTGTCGTGCTGCAGGCGCTGTTGCGGAATCCCTTAGCCGATCCCTATGTGCTCGGGGTGTCGAGCGGTGCGGCATTGGGCGTCGCCCTCGCCATCCTTTTGGGGGTCGGCACCACAGTGGTGGCCTTTTCCCTGTTGCCGCTCTGTGGATTTGCCGGAGGGTTGCTGTCATTAGTGGTGGTCTATCGCATGGCGGTTTCTTATGGCCGGTTGCCCATCCATGCACTCCTGCTCGCAGGCGTGATTCTCAATGCGATCTTTTCGGCGATGATCATGTTCGTGACCTCCATCATGGAGCCGAATCGCTCCGTTGGGACAATGACCTGGCTGATGGGAACGTTGACTGCACCGTCGTATCCGGCGTTAGCCATCTTGGCCTGTTATCTGCTGGGTGGTCTTTTCCTGTTGCTCAATCAGGCGCGCCGACTGAATGTCCTGACGTTGGGTGAAGAGTCTGCGCGTTCGCTGGGAATCGATACAGAGCATGTCAAGCGAGTGATTTATGTGCTCTCGGCCCTAATCACCGGCGCAGTGGTGTCGGTGAGTGGAATGATCGGTTTCGTTGGGATGGTCATCCCGCACGCCGTCCGGTTTCTCCTCGGGGCGGATCATCGGCTGCTCTTGCCGGCGTCGGCCTGCATTGGAGGAATGTATCTAGTCATCGCCGATACCTTGGCTCGTACGCTCCTCACACCGACAGAAATTCCTGTGGGGATCGTCACTGCGCTGGCAGGTGGACCATTTTTCATCTATCTCCTGGTGTGGCGGAAGGATCGGTTCGCATGAGCCTGTCTCCAGAGCACGCACATTCGACGATCGCTAAGGCGTCGGGACTCGGTGCTGTTGCGGCATACAAGGCCTACCAGGTGGGGGGGCTACGATTTCACTATCATCCTCTCCGTCGAGGAGCCGCCAACTGGGTTCTCGACGGACTGACGTTCGATGTCGATGCTGGAGAGATTCTGGGCATCGTGGGCCCGAATGGGTCAGGGAAGACCTCGTTACTCAAACTGTTGGCGAAAGTCTTGCGGCCACATGCGGGTGACATGGCTCTGTTCGGGCGCGCTCTTGGCACGATGCCGCAAGTTGAGGTGGCAAGGACCGTGGCCTTTGTACCGCAAGAAAGCCCACAGGTTTTTTCCTTTACCGTGATGGAAACGGTGCTGATGGGCCGGTATCCGCATCATCATGGCGCCAGGTGGAGTGCAGGATTTGGTTGGGAAAGCGCCGAGGATGTGTCGATTGCCGAACAGGCTATGCAGTCTACGGATCTCACCCACCTGGCTGCTCGCTCGGTGATGGATCTCTCGGGTGGTGAGCGCCAGCGCTGCATGATTGCCCGGGCCTTGGCGCAAGCGCCCCAAGTCCTCTTGCTGGATGAGCCCACCGCATTTCTCGATATCCAGCACCAGATTGAAATCTGCGCGATTGTGCGCCGGCTGAAAGAGGAACGCGGCTTGACCGTGGTGCTCGTCTCCCACGACCTGAATCTTGCGAGCCAATACTGCGATCGAATTCTGATGCTGAAGACCGGCGCGCTTTTCCGCCTCGGCACGCCGCATGACGTGATTGATGCCGACGTATTGCGAGCCGTGTATGGATGTGATGTCTTGATCGATCGTCATCCCGAATCGGGCGTGCCCAGGGTTACCATGCCCAGTTATATGTCAACGAAGAATGTCGGAGATCATCTG
>JANYEF010000403.1 GCA_025363325.1 Nitrospira sp.
TCCAGTGGGAGTTTTCGCTGTCCGTGCTGGCTGCGGTGCTGGCTCGCCGCGGCGTGTGGCACATTGTAGCCACCGATCAAGACCCTCGCGCACTAACCTGCGCCCGTGAGAATCTTGTGCGGCTGGGACTCACTGATCGAGTGGAGGTCGTGCAGGCTGATCTCTTTCCCAAAGGCCGGGCTCAGCTCGTGGTCTGCAACCCGCCTTGGGTCCCGGCGAGGCCCAGCTCTCCTATCGAACAGGCGATCTACGACTTCGAGAGCCGCATGCTGCGCGGATTCCTTAATGGCCTGGCCGCACATCTGGAGCCGGGGGGCGAAGGCTGGCTGTTGCTCTCGGATCTTGCCGAGCACCTGGGATTGCGGACGCGGACAGAGCTACTCGCTGCCTTTGAGAAGGCGGGGCTCAGTGTGATCGGCAAGATTGATGTCCGTCCGAATCATCCCCGCGCTTCCGACCCAGTCGACCCGCTCCACTCTGCTCGAGCGGCGGAGCTCACGTCTCTCTGGCGCCTCGGGATCCTCTAAGGGCAAAGATACCAAGGTCGGCTGCTTTTCTAGGATCGTCTGGTCCATTTCTTTGTCGTGCAGTATTCTCACCCGCCCAATCCCAGGCGCGCCAAGACGCGCCTATTCCCAGGCGATGACTGCTGTATTGAAGGGGCCTGTGTTAGAGGAGGGGGCAGAGAGAAGTGCGAATGGTGTATGGCCGATGGCAAGAGCGTGAGGGGACTGGCTGGTTGTTCTTGTTTGTTGAGTTGTTCTAGTTTATTTTGTTCCGTGAACAAGACAAACCAAATAAACCAAACTAAAGAAGCCAGATGAACCAGCTCCCCGCCATGCGCCGCGACAGGGTTTCTGTATTCCCCCTGCGGCGCGCATCAGTCAATGCGCATGCCTGATCCCACATCATTTATTGGATTGCAGGGCGTAGCAGGGACGCACGGGCGGAGTTGATCCGCTGATGCTCGGCCGCAGCGATCCGGATGAGCCTGTGCGTACGCGGGTGCCGCAATAAGTCGAGCAGGATTGGGCACGGGCGCAGGCGGCAGGGGAATAGAAAGGGAACGCAGGGGCAAGGGGGACAGGCTCCTCGCCTGCTAGCACAAGCCAGAGGCTTTGGCGTGAGTAGTTAGTGCATCAACCAACAACACAAGGAGGGGCCGTATGGGCAGGAGCAGAACCAAATGGATCCGTGACATGGGAGCGGTCGTGTTGGTCGGCGGGTTCATGATCACTACGGGGGGCCTCGGCGTAACATCCGCCGCGCCGCCGGCGAGCAGCCTGGACAATCACACGCTGCGGTGGGACACCCTCAATCCGTCTGCGTCGCGCTTTGTCACGGCCTTTACTGGCGCGGTGCTGGACAAGAATACCGGGCTCGTCTGGGAGCAGGCGCCGGATGCCGCTAAACGCACGTGGGTCACAGCAACTGGGTATTGTATCAACAGGACGGTCGGGGCCACGGTGGGCTGGCGGCTGCCCTCGGTGGTGGAGTTAAAGAGCTTGCAGGATCCCTCGTTGCCGGGGCCCCATGTACCGGCCAGCGTTTTTACCGGGGTCCAGTCGTCCGACTATTGGTCGGCGTCGTCTGCCGCAGGCAATCCGGCCACCGCGTGGGTTGTGAGCTTCATCGATGGCTTCGTGGTCACCAACGGTAAGACCGACACCATCCGCGCCTGGTGCGTGCGCGGTCCGATGCAAGCGTCTGCGTATTGAGGCTTTGGTGATTTGAGTGATGTGATCATATGTGGGGGTGCAGGGGGCATATGCCTTCTTCCCTCTCGACCATCGCACCACCGCGTGAGGAACATCGATACATTGCTCATGTGGGAGTGTGACGGTGCGAGGGAAGGTTTTCCTTAGTCGCATGGGCACATCACCGGAGATATCACCAGCCGGGACATGAAAGATTTCGGACAGTGCCTGGGCCTTGGAACGGACCCACGTTGTAGAAGATGGAGCATGGCACATGGAAGCGGCGGTAGCGATGATTGGATATCAGATGGCGGCCTACGCAGGGAAGCGTATTGGGTTTCGGAGTCGTGCGTGAGGGACAGGAGATTCAGAGGCGGTCTAATTGGTGCGTGGGTCTGTCTAGTCTCTCGCGTTCGTCGAACCATACGAACGCGAAAGCCCAAATAAACCAGACCAACCAGATGAACCAACCCCCCGCCACGCGCCGAGAAATGTTGGATGACAAGACCTAACCCTTACGCACGCCCCCGTTTCTTTGCCGTCAGGCCGCTTCCGGATAATGCGTCGATTCAACGTCGTCCATCATACCAAATCGACAATTGCTTCTTGTCTTGCAATGTCCGACGTGGATGGAGAATGACTCGCAGGATCTGACCGGCAATCTCTCGCCCGGTGTAGAGTGCCACCTTGCGTGGTGACGTCTCCAGCGGATGCTGTGTCAAGATCCTGAATTGAAGGCCGCGTTGTCGCCCCCACTGCTTGAGCTGCTCACTTAAGCTTATTTCGTCAGCCGCGTAGAGTTCCTGGTTGAAACCACCGACATCACGAAATGCATCGCTACGACACACGACTAGCGCACCCGGTGCCCAGCGAAACAGAATTGACATGCCCGTCCACAGTTGTAATGCCCAGTTCGCCCACCATGGCAATCCTTGCATGTGTAGGGTGCTGCCACAGCCCACGCTCTTCCCGTCTTCAATTAACCGCAAGATATCAGCAAGCAGTTCCGGGCTTAACACACTGTCAGCATCCACGAATAGCAACCAATCTCCTGTCGCCACAGCTGCGCCGGTATTGCGTGCCCGACCGATTTGATTGATGGGCTCAAAAATGACCTGCGTGCCTGCCTGCCTTGCCAGATTGGCCGTGTTGTCGGTGGAATTATTGTCGACCACAATAATTTCCGATGTGAAAGCAGGCGTGGAATTTTCGACGAGTGAAGCAGTAATAGACTGCAGACAGCGTGCAATCAGACGCTCTTCATTAAACGCTGGAATGACAATTGAGAGATGCATGAAAAATGAGATTCTGGATTGTACCGTGGGAAGAGAAATGGGTTCGGGTACCATCTCTCTGCTAGGTTGTCCTTGTTGGCTAACGGGTCTGCTTCTTTTTCCAGTCGTCCGTCAATAACCCCAAGAACCCCCAATCCTCATCCGCAATTTCTTGAATCACGACGTGAGTGTGCTCCGGCTTCTTTCCGAGTATGCGGACAGGCGAATCCGTAACCTCTCTCATGAGTTGCCTTCTGTGATCTCGTTACGCCCCTTGGTGATCTGGATATTCACATACGGCATGATGGCTCCTCTTCGAGGGATTGAGTCTGCAGAGGCTACTAGAAATGGTGCAGCGGCATAGCCCTGCACCAGAGCAAGGTGGTCTCACCAATCTTGCGCGGGACTGTCTTGTCTCTCTCGTTTCTCGAACCAAACAGACCAGATGAACCAGCTCCTCGCCCCGCAATCCCCCCCCTTGTTGGAGACAGTCGCTTCTTCGAGGGATCAGCTGTCGCGTGTGAGGCCTGGGTTGTTCATGGCGTAACCGTGTCTACGTCGAAGGTTGCGTGCGGTTGCGCGATCATTTCTTGCCGCACGCAAGTCTCCACAGAGCGTGGTCAAGACTACCTGGTGAAACAGGTAGCCACCTGCCTTTGTCTGAGCTGCGATCAAGTAACGTACCACGTCCCATATTGCCCGAATAATACATGACCGTACGCCCCTCAAAGCGCTGCTTGGCACAGTCATATTCCATGAGCGCCTTTGCCGACAAATATGAGACGTCCGCCTTGGTTTGGATTGTCTTGAAGTCGAACAGTACCTCCATCTTCACCAGATCACCTTCGCGGCGCATGGTGGCTGGATCCGCGTGTACAGTCGTTCCTGACTCGCTTTCACCAAGCGACATCCATTCCGCATACGCAGGGCTACTGCTCAGCGCCAGGAGCGTGATCAGAAACCAGAAACGTAACCAGGAGGCCAGGGGCAGTTTGAGGAATGGCCCTGCGTGGTAGGTCACAGGGCAACAGAGAGAAAAGCGGAAGATGGGACGAATCGAGATGGACATGGGGGCCTCGCAGGGAGGCGTATTGTAGGAGGGGGACGATCAAACCGCAAGACGGGATGTATCGGAGCCGCGTGACTGAGCCAGAGAGTTAGGGTGTCTTTGGCTTCCACTCCCGCGCCCGCTTGTGCGCCTCGGTAATCTGGGCTGGCGTCATCTGTCTGGCGAGATCATCGCGGTATACAGTCGCGGCTGCATGTCCGTTTCCTGCCGCCAGGCTGTACCACATGTGGGCTTGGACTAAGTCCAGAGGTCCGCCCTCGCCGAAGGCAGACTGCATGCCGAGGTAGAACTGCGCCTTCGCTCCCCCCTGAGCGGCGGATTTCTCGTACCACCGGTGTGCTTTCGCGTTATCCCGCGGGACGCCGTCTCCGTTTTCATACAGCAAACCGAGGTCGAACTGTGCACGTGCGTCTCCCTGCTCGGCGAGCGGTCGCCACTCACGCAAGGCTGTGGCGTAATCTCCGCGGTTATTGGCATCCATGCCAGCTTGATAATCCCCCCATGCAGGCACGACCAGACAGACAAGCGAGAGCACAAGGGCGATGGGGAATTGGAGAGGCATAGGCCGATGGTTACTCACAGGACAATCTCCGCTGGTTCCTGCATGACTCGCGTCACAACATGGTGGAGCCGTGCGTCGGTCTGCGCCTCGATCACGAGATTCTCCACTGCACACTCCTGCTCGCTCGACCACCGCACGACGACTTCCGGGACTTCGATCCGTTGCGCATTCGGGAGAGTGACGGTCAACGAGAGGGTTTCTCCTGGTCTCATGGGCAGATCGCCGGAGAGAGGCCTGCCGGTACAGGGGCGATTCCACGCGGTGACATGGCCCTGGAATGGGCGAGCGTTGTACGAGACGGAGCAGTGCCCGGGGAAGCGACGGAAGAGGCGAATCGAGAAGGGCATAGGGGCACATTCTAAGAGGGGCCTGAGGAAACCGCAAGGCGGGACGTGGGTGATGGTGGTATTGATTGGCCGGAATGTGCCGGAGTTTTGTGTGCGGGGAGGGCATGAAGAGAAGAGCACATGGCTGATAGCGTATAGCACGAACGCGAGGGGATCGGCTGGTTACTCTTGTTTATGTAGTTGTTCGGAATATCTGGTGTGATTCATTCCTCGAACCAAACAAACGAGATAGACCAGAGAGACCAGACGAACCAGCTCCCTGCCACGTGCCGCGAAATGTTGAATTGCAAGCCTTGACCCCGTTTCTCGTTTCTTTGCGATCAGGGCGGTCTTCTTCATGCGGCGCGAGTCTTTACTCCAGTGTTCTCGTTCAATTCCCTGAGGAAGGACATCGCTCTCGCGTAGCCTTGGGCGGCGGCTTTCTCATGCCACTGCCCTGCAATCGCGTAGTCCTGTGGGACGCCCCACCCCAAGACATACGACAACCCGAGGTCGAACTGCGCTTCTGCGTTGCCTTGATCCGCTTTTCTCCTGAGGTCGGAAATCGGGTCCTTCTTTATCTGGTCATTCTTGGTCAGGTCCATTTTCGGGATACGCATAACTCTCCGTCCTCTTTCTTCAACTATTGTTGTCGATTAACTGAACGAATTATTCCGTACTTGCTACTTTCTGTGACTGCTCGACGGTCTTCGGCACCACGGAAAGTTGGGTGCTCATGACGAACGCTCCGATCTGCGATTAACGCGTAAAATAAAGATTCCTCAGGACCCAGACATGAGTGTATGGAATTTGGGGAATCTCGCAAGGATTAGATGGTTCTCAGCAGGACTTACTGCACGGAGATGTTCAGAACTTGGAGAAGAGGGTAGGAGTTCTTGTTGGTTTTTGGACACAATCCTGTCGGCAACTCCTTTCCAATCGAAATTGGCTATTTGTGCTTCCGCCATTCCCGCGGCGGCACCGACTGCGGATCAGCTCACAACCCTTTCTTCAGCTCGCGCACTTCATGCGCTAACCCTTTCAACACCGTATCTCCAGACGCATACTTCGATACCACAGCACCAGTCCTCTCGGACCAGCTCTCGATTGGGCATACGTCAATCAGGAAACGCCACATCTGCCAGTATCCGGTGGTACGTGTTCAATGCTAGTATCCAGAAATTACCCGAGGCGTTGAACCGATGTGCGGGTACGGGTAACTAGCGAATTTCGTTTGGCTGTCGAGTATTTCTACGGCATGGAGATAATGATGGATTGGCGTCAAAAGGTGACCGTATGAAAACGTTTCAGGTGCGACAAAGCATTCATTACGATCTGATGGTAACCGCAGGTACGGAACAGGAAGCGATTCTGAAAGCCGGTGGCATCCCTTTGGCTCAGTGGGAGACCGAGAGTACCGAGATCATGGCCGAGTTGATCGATGAAACGGAAGAATTGGACGAATACTGATTCCCAAGGCCTTTCTGATACCCACGGTAACTTAATACTCAGGCCTGACCCCATGTTTGATCGCAAGACCTGACACTGACTCTTCTAGGAAGGGCCAGTCCGTATTCCGCTGGCCCATCCTTTCTCAGAAAACCTGCAGGCGTCAGCCTAGTGTGATGGGTAACTATCGATCGGGAGCATCAAGTGAGCATAGGGTGTGCCAGGCCACATGATCCATGGTCCGCCGTTTTTCGGATTGGTTGACACGTTTTTCAGCGCCGACACGTCAGGTACGAGAATCATGATGTGCGCGCCGAGTCCTTCTACCCAATCATCTCCCGGTTTTGGCGCGCTCGCATATGGATCCGTATTGCTCATCGGGGTGTCGCCTTGTAGCATGTAGGCAATACCAACTTGTGTGTAAGTCGGCTTCTTTTTGTTCGTCAACGCGTCCCTAAAATTGAGCCACGGTTCGTTCATGCACGAGGGGTCCCTGCCTGGAGTGTTGGGATTGTCGGGCATACATGTCCAACCATTTGTGCCCTTGCGAAGCACGGTTTCATCCCAATCCATGATCGTCGCGTTTTTAGAAAGTGAGGAAGGTCCTGCACCTTCTGCGGGCGCGAGCTCAGCGTCATAACGCACAACGTCCCTCCGAGCACCACCTTCGCCAAATGCCGGCAGGAGGGGGAGTGCGACGCCTACTGCGATGACCAGAACCCCTGTTAGGACGATGGCCATTGATGTCCTGAATCGTGTCATCGGCATGTCTCCTTTCCCAAAGTGAAGGCAAGTACATATTTATGTTAAACGCCAAGGTATTTGGAAGTCCAATTGAAAATTCAGGAAGCGACGCGTGATCATTCGTATGGAAAACGATGCCGGAGCGCATATAACGTCGAGGGAAATTCGTGACATGAGAAGCGCGTGAACGGGGAGATTCTAGGTTTCCAAGATGGCCTGATCTATTAGTGGGGAGGGCGATTCAGAGGCGGCCTATCTGGTGCGCGGGCCTGTCTTGTCTCTCATGTTCGTCAAGCCAAATAAACGAGACAAACCAGATAGACCAAAAGGACCAGTTCCTCACCACGCGCCGCGAAATGGTTGACGGAGCTGGTTCGTGGTTGAGTCTCTTAGAACGACCCAATCACTGATTGTGCAAGACAAATGAGACTCATCACGAGAGAGGCGTAGGCCGTCAAATATGCTGCGCTACGAACATGTTTGGGGCCCACAATCATCTTTACGACTGTGGGGAAATAGATCAGAGATGTCCATTCTGGTGGATCGGTGAGCCAACGCCATTGCTGTTTGAGCCCATAGATCAACACGGCGCCATACGCGACGCCGCTCGCGCAGACCAAAAGTTCAAAAACTTCGATGGCGCGACCTTCTTGCATTCTGCTTCCCCCACACATTGACGAAGCCGGTTCATTCTAACTTTTTCTAGCTTGGCGGGTCTATGCCTGTGCCGTGAAGTGAAGGGAAGGGTGATTCAAAGGCGGTCTAGCCGGTGCGTGGGTCTGTTTGGTCTTGCTCCTTCGTCAAACCAAGTAAACCAGAAAACCAGACAGACAAGATGAACCAGAGAGACCAGCTCCCCGCTACGCGCCGCGGATGGGATCTGGCCACCGTTTCCTTCCCCAGCGCATTCCGTCCCTAATCCGCGCTAGCCCATCGCTGCCCAGATTTTCTGTGCATTCTCACCGGTAAATGTCATGTCATCCTGAGAGGTGGCGCTGCGTTCGAAATAGAGGTGCAGCAGTCCTCCTCCAAAGTGCGCTTCTCGGACCAGATCGAGATTGATCGCAACGTCACCCGTACGTTCTTCATCCTTCACTTTGACGAACCGCATAACGCCTGCCTCCTTTGGTTGGTGTGACGACTATCTGTTCTCATGAGACCAGTCAGTCCCGTTTCCGTGAACAGGTCACCATAAATTATGCGGCCAGGAGGAACGAGTCAAGGTGGAAGCGGGGGGGCAGAGGCAGTCTATCTGGTGCGCGGGTCTGTCTGGTCTCTCTCGTTCGTCGAACCACACACACGAGACAGACCAAAGCAACCAGATGCACCAGCTCCCCACCATGTGCCGCGAAATGTTGGATGGCAAGACCTGACGATCAGTCTTCCTGCAGGGTCTCGCGTGTGGGGCATTCGTTGCTCATTTGCCTTTCGGCTTCCATTCTCGCGCCCGCTTGCGCGCCTCGGCGATCTGCTCAAGGGGCATCTGTTTGGCGAGCGCATCTCGCAGCGTGGCTCCACGCTGTGCTCCGTTCGCTGCTCCGAGGCTATACCACATGTAGGCCTGGACATAATCTTGCTGCACGCCGTCCCCACGCTCATACAAGAGGCCAAGTTGTCTTTGCGCTAAATCATTTCCTTGATGTGCGGACAGACGATACCAGTACGCAGCCTTCTTGAAATCCTGCGGAACACCCCGTCCATAATCATACAAAATCCCCAGGTTGACCTGGGCGTCCGCGCGTCCTTGAGCGGCGGCTTTCTCGTACCACTGCCGCGCTTGGGCATCGTCCTTTGTGATGCCCTGGCCGTTGGCATAGAGCAGGCCGAGATGGTACTGCGCCATGGCATGTCCCTGCTTGGCCAGCGGTTGCCACTCACGCAATGCCGTGGCGTAGTCGCCATTGTGATAGGCTTTCTCGCCTGCTGTGAAGTCCGCCCACGCAGGCACGGCGAGACACACGATCGAGAGCACAAGGGAGATGGTGAATCGGCGTGACATGAGGCGGCCGTCACTCATGGGATGCTTTCCGCTGGTTCCTGCACCAGTCGATTGACATAATGCTGTAGCCGAGTGTGGGTGTGCGGCACCATTAGAAGATTCTCCACCGTAAACGTCTGGCCTCGTGACCATCGAACCACGGATTCGGGCACTCCAATCCGTTGCTCATTCGGCAGAGTGACGGTCAACGAGAGAGTTTCTCCTGGTCGCATGGGTACATCACTGGAGAGTTGCCATCTGGAACACGACAGGTTCCACACCGTGCCTTGTCCCTGGAACGGTCCAGCGTTGTATGAAAGTGAGCAGTGCACGGGAAAGCGACGAAAGGGACGAATCGAGAAGGGCATAGGGGTCATTCTAGGAGGGGCCTAAGGAAACCGCAAGGAAGGGGCGTCGGGGAGATGGTGGTATTGATCGGCGGGAGTATACCGGAGCCTTGTGCGAGGGGAGGGGATCGGCTGGCTGTGCTTGTGTGTTTAGTTATTCTGGTGTATCTGGTGTGATTCATTCCTCGAACCAAACAAACTAAATAAACTAGAAATACCAGATGGACCAGCTTCCCGCCACGCGACGCGAAATATTCCGGGCACCTTTTCATCTTCCGGAACCGGTGTTTGGATGGCACAGGTTATGCCTGGGACTGTCAGAAAAAATGGATGTCGCCCGTTGACACATTCGGTGAAGAAGCGTAAGGATGGAACCGTTCGCAGATCGGTTTCCTTTCGACTCATTCCGAACCAAGGAGGAGGTGAAATGGAAGACCTTAGTCCACCGGATCACAACGGCCCGCCGAGTTAAGGGCGGGCTCCTCGTCAGTCACGCTAGCCGGTTCTCCATCGGCTGTCGCCTTCCCGCGTAAGGGAAACACCTAACCGATGAGCCATTGTGGAGAGCCAGAGCAGGCGTGAGGAACACAAGCGCCTGGGATAGGCTCGTATCTTCCCTGACGAGTAGCATTTAACTCCACCCCTCGCACGGGCCTTCAGGATCAGCACACGAGAGACACGTTCGGCGTCCTAGGCGCCACACGCGGGCGACCTCCCACCTAGTGCAGGGTCGCCCGTACTGTTTCCATCGTGAACGAGCCAAACGATCTTCGGAAGCCGGCGATCTGGGCCGGTCGTTGTGTCGCTCGTTCCCT
>JANYEF010000433.1 GCA_025363325.1 Nitrospira sp.
CGAAGCAAGGTCGCTCGCGAATTTTCTGCGAGGGCTATCATGCCCCTAGTGGACCACCTCTACGAAGGATACTGCGAGAAACGAATCGAATCGAGCGATGTCCCTTGCCTTACGAATAGAGAAGGTTAAATGCATGTAAAGCGCATTGAGATTCTCGGTGTTCCGGTCGACTGCGTCACGATGGATCAGGCCCTCGATTGGGCTGACTCCATGATGAACGGACACCATCCATGCACCATTCTCGCGGTGAATCCTGAGAAAGTGATGCGTGCCCAACAGGATGGCAAGCTCCTCGATCAGCTCCGCGCCGCTGATCTGCTTATCCCTGACGGAATCGGCATCGTCCTCGCTACGCGTCTCTTGGGTTTAGGCCACGCTGAGCGAGTCCCTGGCTCCGAACTGATGCCTAAGCTTTGCGAGCGAGCAGTCTCGAAGGGCTATACGGTTTTCCTCTTTGGGGCGAGCGCGGAGGTCAACCAGCAGGCTGTCGCAGTCTTACGAGAGCGATATCCAGGAATTCGCATTGTTGGTTCCCAACATGGCTATGTGAAAGATGCGGATATGCCCGGTGTGATCACCTGCATTAACGAGTGCAAGCCTGACTTCCTATTCGTCGCCTTAGGGAGTCCACACCAAGAGTTGTGGATGGCTCGTTATCTCCCGAAGCTTGCGGTGAAAGTATGTCAAGGTGTCGGTGGTACTTTTGATGTTATCGCGGGCCGTGTGAGACGTGCGCCAAAAGTATTCCGCTCTCTGCATTTGGAATGGTTCTACCGACTTGCCAGCAACCCTAGGCGTATCCGTCGCCAAACAGCCCTCCCGCTATTTGCATTTCATATTTTGCGAAAACTACTGATTGGGTGATGGCATTTGAAGAGGTGTGATAGTTCATCTGGCTAGTCCTCAAGCTGCATGTTTTGGGGAACGTCGGAGGTTACAGCGTGGAGCAGGTTTGAGGAGTGAGGCCTGAGGTTGGAGGTAAAAAGAGAGGTTGAGGGGGTGAGGCTCCTGATTTCTAATTCGGCATCTGACCTCTCACCGCAAACCTCCTTGTCAATGACGGCTGGATGTGAGCCGGGCGCCTCGGCAGCTCGCCAGGCTTGGGTGATATGTTACTTGAACACGACAGACACTTCCGAGGGTTTCGTCAACCTGAACGAGGTGATGAACCTGGCCAGTACGGCGTCATAGGAGAGGACAAACGCTGCCCCCTCTCTACCACATGAGTGAGACACTGCCCCCTAGAGTTTAATGTAGCGGGTGGGGCTCATTGCGCTGGTGGGTCTTCGAGCCGGGAGTTGGCCGCAGAAGAAAAACAGTCTCGCGTAGGCAGCATGATACAGTCTCCATGGCACAGCCAGAGCCAGGGCGCAGGCTGTGCCGTTTATGCGATAACCTGCCATTTTTTTGACATCTGTCGTGCAATGTTGTGCCTGATCCAGAATTGAACCAGCCTTGCAGGGCTGTACAGACAACACCCTCGAAAAGCCTTTCGCTCCTCGTAATTTTTCAATGAGATAGCAGGTGGGTCTGATGGCCTGGGATTTGCTCCACCACCAGGCTGTGCGCATGTACCACCTTTACGAAGGAGTGTTTGTATGCAGATCATGAAGCAGTTGTCGATCAAAGGGCCTTTCCTGCCGGCGATCGCGCTGTGTTCCCTTCTCCTTTCCGGGAATGCTGCTCATGCGGCGCTGGTGACCTATTCATTCACTGGAAGCGTGAGTAATGTCAGCGGGGCTCTGAGGTCGACGCTCCCGTTGACGTCATCGATGTCAGGAACGTTCCAATATGACAATGCCACCTCGCCATCTGGAACCGGTAGGTTTATGGGGGCCATGCAGAATCTCTCGCTCACCATCGGGACATATTCGGTTAATCTTGACCCCATGGGTTCTACGAATGTCATTCGCATCACTGACAGCCCATCGGGGGATCTGTGGCGGCTCAGAACCTCTGTAGCCGGTGCTTCGATTGGTGGTTTCGCACCGGAGCATTTCCGCCTAGAACTGGCGGATGAAGATGGGGCGGCGATCACTGGGACGGCGCTCAGCAATCCGCCGAGCCTGGGAGATCTGACTTCCACCCATTGGCGGCTCGTCTTTGAGAACATGGATGGGAAATCCGTCAGGATTCAGGGAGCCTTGTCGAGCTTGACAGCAGTGCCGTTGCCGGCAGCCGTTATCTTGTTCGGCGCTGGTCTCATCTCGCTGGTCGGTCTTGGCGCAGGAGGATTACGAAACTTCCGGTGGCCCCAGCTGTAGACGAGAAATAGGTTCCTTTGAACCAGGGCTTGGTACCTCAGCAGGAGGTATCAAGCCCGTTCTTATGATGGGAACATAACTTTATTGAGTCTCGCTATCTCTCCCATCGATCGTTCCAGTCAGGGGTAGACATACAACCATTCAGTGGCTGTGCCGTTTCCACCGCGCGGTCATCCAAATCTAGATTCAATTTACATTTGAGCATTTCCATATGAGCAGAAAACTATTTCTAGGCGTCAGCGCACTAGTGGCCTCACTCTTGCTGGGGTACCTGTATGCCGACAGCCTGGCATTCCTGTTTCGCCAATGGGGTAGCGAAGATTATAGCCATGGAATGTTTGTTCCTCTGTTAAGTCTGTTTTTGATCTGGCAGGCTCGAGATCGCATTGCTGTAGCCGGTATGAAAAACTCGTGGTGGGGCCTTGCGGTGATTTTGGCGGGACTCTTCCTCTATTGGATCGGTGAGTTTGCCACGTTGTTTGTCCTACAACATGTTTCGCTTTGGATGGTCATTGTTGGGCTGGTCATTGCGTTAATGGGATTCCGTGGGGCCAGGGCGATTGCCTTTCCTCTCTCGTATCTGTTGACCAGCATCCCGTTGCCGGTTTTCTTGTATGCGAGTCTGTCGAGTCAACTGCAGTTGTGGTCCTCGGCTCTCGGAGTGAGCTGCTTGCAGCTTGTTGGCGTGACGGCCTTTCGCGAGGGCAATGTGATCGATCTGGGGCCAATCCAACTTCAAGTGGTTGAAGCCTGCAGCGGCATTCGGTATTTGCTTCCGCTCACCTCTCTTGCGCTGCTCTGCGCCTATCTTTTCAAGGATCGGATGTGGAAGCGAGTGCTGCTCGTCATCTCGTCGATTCCGATCTCCGTTCTCGTGAACGGCTTTCGCATCGGGATGATCGGAGTGCTGGTCGAATGGTACGGGCAGGGGGTCGCCGAAGGGTTCTACCATCTGTTCGAGGGCTGGGTGCTGTTTATGGCGAGTTTGGGCCTGCTGATTCTGGAGATGTGGGCCTTGGCTAGGATCGGGACGATGGGAGATCGATCGTCCTTTCTCTCTCGATTCACATGGACAGACCGATCACCCTTAACCTTAGCCTCTCCTCATGCTTCCAACAGATTATCCCTCGGTCCCGCCTATCTCTGCAGCGTGGCTCTTCTTGTTCCTGTTGCCTTCGCCTCAACGCTCATGGTGGAGCGTGAAGAGGTTCCGCCACCACGAGCCATGTTTGTCGATTTTCCTATGAAGCTCGATGGGTGGTTTGGCACCTCACTCACATTAGAAAAGCAGTACATCGACGTGCTTCGTTTCGACGACTATGTGTTGGCCGATTATCGATTTGGTGACGGGCAGCCAGTCAATCTGTATGCCGCCTACTATCGGTCTCAGAGGAAGGGCCAATCGGCGCATTCGCCTCAAAGCTGTCTCCCAGGCGGTGGTTGGGAAATCTCCTCGATTCATGGCATGGACTTGCAGGCGAGCTCTACGATGCTTCGGCCGCTGCATGTGAATCGCGCGTTGATCCAGAAGGACAGCCAGAAACAAATCGTGTTGTACTGGTTTAAACAGCGTGATCGGATTCTCAGCGATGAATATCTGGTCAAATTATATTTGTTTTGGGATGCCGTAACGCGGGGGCGGACCGACGGGGCGCTCGTGCGAATCGCCTCGCTCGTTGGTCCCGGTGAAACCGAGGACATCGTCGATCAACGGTTGCGGAGGTTCGTTGCGAGCATCGATTCTGAGTTGACTCGATATGTGCCGGACTGATCCGGGGCTGGAGGGTGGAGCAAGAGCGTTCGAGGTTGGCGGTTCGAAGTTAAAGGCCGGTTGCTGATTACACGAGTGGCGAATGACCGATGACGATTTACGAGTTCACCAATGAATAGCGCGCTATTTTTTAGCTTCATGACCTCGCTGCTGATCTGCATGGCGTTGATTCCGCCGTTGCGACTTATGGCGGAGCGCTTCAGTATCATGGACGCCCCAGGCGAACGCAAAGTCCATCAGTATCCTGTTCCAAGGGTGGGCGGCATTGCGTTTGCGATCGGGGCCTGTGCCAGCATTCTGTGGTGGTGCCCCAAAGACAGCACCACGTTCTCGGTACTTCTTGGCGGATTGATTATTCTGGGATTTGGCGTATGGGACGATCGTGCGAATCTCGGCTACCGAGTCAAGATACTGGGGCAGCTGGTGGCAGCTTCTGCGGTCATTATTATTGGAGGGATCCGATTCGAAAGCATCCCGTTCTTGCTCGATGCTGAGCTGCCGATGTGGATCGGGATTCCCGTCACGGCGTTCTTCCTTGTCGCCGTCTCGAACGCGGTGAATCTTACGGACGGCCTCGACGGACTGGCCGGTGGGCTTTCCTTTCTGACTCTTTGCGGTATTGCGTACCTGGGGTATCTCTCCAACAATTCGACCGTGCTGCTCTTGACGGTCCCATTCCTAGGAGGCGTGTTGGGTTTCTTGCGTTACAACACCTATCCAGCTCGGATTTTCATGGGAGACGGTGGCAGTCAGTTGCTCGGCTTTATCATGGGCGTGCTGGCCATCCTCTTGACCAATTCGACCAGCGGGCCGTTCAACCCAGCCTTGTCACTCTTTCTCTTAGGGTTGCCGTTTCTGGATACGCTTGGCGTGGCCGGACAACGGTTGGCCGAAGGACGTTCCCCTTTTATTGGCGATCGCACACATATTCACCACAAGCTGATGACGGCCGGCTTGTCCCACTATGAAGCGGTCACGGCGATTTATGCTATTCAGGCAGGGATGGTGGGGTTGGCCTACCTGCTTCGATGGGAGTCGGACACCCTGATTGTGCCGATCTATCTCATCCTGGCCGGCACCGTTCTGGCCCTCTTTATCGCCGCAGGGCATGGACTGATTCCCACCCCGGCCCCGCAGAATGCGCACGTTCGTTCGGACAGGTGGCTTTCGGATCTTTTCAGTGGTCCTTGGTTGCGTGATCTGCCGACTCGATTCTTGGGCGCGGTGGTTCCTCTCTTTCTCATTGCCTCGGTCTTTCTTCCTGCGCACGTACCCAATGATGTGGGCTTTGTATCCATTGCCCTATTCGGCATTGTTTTACTCGGACTCGCGCTCCTGCCACGGCTGGCTCCATACTTCGTGCGCGGGGGTCTTTATATGGGTAGTACGTTCTTATTGTATGTCAGTGATGCCTCATGGATGCAGGCCATCTCACCGGTCCCCATGACCTACCACATCTTGTTTGGCGCGATGGCTGTGATGGTCTTGCTTAGTATGAGATTCGACAGTCAAAGTCGGTTTCAGACGACGCCACTGGATTATCTGATGGTCTGTCTGGCCCTGGTCTTTCCGTTCCTTCCAGAAGTGAGCATAGACACCTCGGCGTTCGGTCTCTTTGCTGCCAAACTGATCGTGCTGTTCTTCTCGTTCGAGCTGCTGTTGCACGCATTCTCGGATCGTGTGAAACAACTTGGACTGCTGTCCTTGTGGGTCTTGTTTGGATTGGGGATTCGGATGTGGTTGTAGGGGAGAAGGGCAAGGTTGAAAAGTTGAGGTTAGAGGCTCAGGCTGAGGAAGTCCGGCAGCTTATTTCCGAGCGTAACCTTGGCCCGAATCTTCCGAACAGTTGGCGGATTTTCAACTGACTGCTAGGGTGACACGATGCAATACAAGAACATCATTATAGTAGTTGTGGCGGTCATGCTCGTAGCCTGCGGTGGACCTGAGGAGCGAAAGGCCAAGTACCGTGCACGAGCGCAAGAATACCTTGAAGCCGGCAACTATCCAAAAGCTCGGGTGGCCCTTCGCAATGTTCTCAAAATCGA
>JANYEF010000454.1 GCA_025363325.1 Nitrospira sp.
GGCAGCAGTGTCCGTTCCTTCTAACATCGTGGAGGGGTGCGCGCGTGACAGTGAGGCAGACCTCAGGTAGATAGGCTGAGGGCTTTTAGTCTTCAGCCTGCTTTTTAGTCTTCAGCCTGCTATTGAAGGATTCATCTCTGCTTGAACCCAAGGTCGTAGAAACATACTTCAGCCTTCAGCCTGAACACCTGAGTAGTTACATTCGTCTCACGGTTATCGTCTGTCTTGAATGAACTCCTCCGCCTCCAGAACGTCGTCTGCACTCCCAATGATCAACGGCACTCGTTGATGAAGTTGCTTGGCCTCCATGTCGAGGATGCGCATGATGCCGGTGCTGGCCCTTCCGCCTGCCTGCTCCACGACCCACGCCAACGGATTGGCTTCGTACAGCAACCGAAGCTTGCCCTCTGGCTTGCCCAGCTCGCCGGGATAGAGATAGATGCCTCCGCCGAGGAGAATCCGATGTACGTCGGCCACCAGACAGGCGGAATAACGCACACTATAAGGCTTCCCCGCGTTTTTATCTGGAACCTTCAGGTCGTCCACGTACTTCTTCATGCCCGTCGTCCATTTATGATAATTGCCTTCGTTCGCGCCGTAGACCTTGCCTCGAACAGGCGTACGGATCCGCTCATGAGACAGGAGATACTCGCCGATGCCAGGCTCCAACGTAAACCCGTGGACTCCTTGTCCAACGGTATAGACCAACATGGTACTTGACCCGTAGAGGAGATAGCCGGCCGCCACCTGCTCTGTTCCCTTGCGGACAAGGTCATCCTCGGTCGGCATCCGGTCATTGCGCTCGCACTTCAAGACGGAAAAAATCGCACCGAGCGGCATGTTGCAGTCCGTGTTCGATGAGCCATCGAGAGGATCGAACAGTAGCATGTACTTGGCCTGCGGCCAATTCTCCGGAAACAGGACCGGCTTCTCCATCTCTTCCGACGCCACTGCACAAACAAGCTCGCTATGGTGAAAGGCCTTCAGAAATGTCTCGTTCGCAATCTCATCCAGCTTCTTGACTGTCTCCCCCTGGACATTCATCCCACCGGTCGTTCCCAGGATATCAATGAGCCCTGCACGTCGGAGATCCTGCGCAATGAGTTTACCAACCAGGCCGATCTGGGACAGGAGACCTGAAAGTTCCTCGGCATCCCCAGAATAGGCCGTCTGCTTCTGGATGATAAATCTGCTTAAAGTAAGAGGAATCTGTCCCATGGTCGATGCAAGTATAACTGTTTTGGGCAGGGTGGGCAACGAAAGGTTGGTTCCCTCATTGGGTTGCTGGCGAGACCTGCAACCCACTGACGAGATCGGCCACAATCGACCCGATGATGACCTTCGCCTTCATCCGAACCGGAATGCGCCGATCGTCATTGGTAAACCACACACGGATGTTGCCCTGGTTGAGGAACAGACCTTGGAACGGCATGACGACCAACACGCGGGCTGTTTCGACCTTACCCCATGGACCACTGACCATCTCAATCTCCTCAACGCGCACCTCCACTTTGCGGTTTTTTTTATCGTGATGCACGTTCATCGTCAAAGATGACCCTGGCTGTAGCGACAATTCACTGCGCGCATAATAGAGACAGGAAATGATGTCTTGGGTACCCAGCGGCATCTCCAATGTTTCAGTCGTCCCACCTTTGACAACCGTGACCGTCCCCTCATTCTGATGAAATCTGTACTCGATATCTTCTTTCTTCTTCCCTTCTCGCCGCTTGAAGGTCAAATGATCCGGAAGCAGCGTGGCGGGATCCACTATCGACTCGACCCGGTTATCCACGGGAAAGAATGTGGTGATCGCGGGCCTCGACTGAGCCGTAGTGATCAATTTCACCAGCGGCCGGTCTCCATCCGTACCGGCACCACTAACAGCCATCACCGCTGTGCCGGCTGTGATGTTCAGCCAAGAGATTTCGTAGGTAAGCTGTTCCCCGACGTGGAGGGATCGCGCTGATGAAAGGTTGCTGACCTCAGCCCACGAGACCGCACTGCTCATGGCGCCCAGGACCAGGCATACCGATACGAGCCAGGCACGAGACGCACGGGACGGGCAAAACGGACGAGGGCTCAAGGTTCGAGGTTTCCGGAACTTCGAACGTCGAATGTCGAATCGCGCCTTGTCCGCAGGCAAGTCCGCAGCTCCGCGGCTGACCTTCGTTTCACGTTTCACGCCTCACGTTTCACGGTTCCTGTTCAGCATCCTGTTAGCAGCCAACGGCGCGTTTGGCCGCAGCCAGCTCGCCTTCGATAACTGCGCGGATCGTGTCCAATCGTTCCGGCGAGGTGGCTTCAAAACGTAACACGAGGGCCGGCTGGGTATTCGAGGCTCGGATCAGACCCCATCCATCGTCGAAGATGGCACGTACCCCATCGATGGTGACGACATCGCGGATCACCAGCTTGCCCGGACCAAGCTCCTCGCGGGTCTTGGTGCAGGCTGCCAACCGGTCCTGCACATGCCGGACTAACTCGAATTTGATGGAGTCCGATACGTCAACCCGAATCTCCGGGGTGACGGACGTCTTCGGAAGATCTGCCACCAACGCGGAGAGTGAACGAGTGGTCTTGGCCAGGATCTCCACGAGCCGGCACGAGGCATAAATCGCGTCGTCATAGCCGAAGTATCGATCGGCAAAGAACATGTGCCCTGACATTTCGCCAGCCAACACAGCATGCTCGCTTTTCATCTTCGCCTTGATCAGAGAATGACCGGTTTTCCACATGATTGGTCGCCCCCCCCGCTTCGCAATATCATCATAGAGACTCTGCGACGACTTGACCTCTGAGATGATGGTACTCCCCGGATTTTCCGCCAGAATATCGCGCGAGTAGACCACCATTAAGCGATCGCCCCATAACACATTCCCTTGCTCATCGATGGTCCCAATCCGATCAGCATCTCCGTCGTAGCCGATCCCAACATCGGCTTTGTGCTGTGTGACCGCCTGAATCAGATCCTCGAGATTCTCTAAGACCGTGGGATCCGGATGATGGTTCGGGAATCTCCCGTCGAGATCGCAATAGAGCCCTGTGACGCGACAACCTAAAATCTCCAAGGCCTCTTTAGCCACTAAGGCCGCCACACCGTTCCCGCAATCAATGACGACGTGCAGACGCTTGGCATTGACGTGAGTGAAGCTCTTCTTGATATAGGCCAGATAGTCGTGAATGATGGGATGCTCCGACAACTGCCCAGCCCCGGATACGAAAGAACCAGTCTCCATCACCGCTCGGAGCGCCTGGATCTCCTCTCCATGAATCGCATCTTTCCCGATGCAGATCTTAAATCCGTTGTATTCTGCCGCATTGTGGCTCCCGGTGATCATGATGCCGCCGTCAACCGGTAACTGAAACAGCGAGAAATACACCAGCGGCGAGGGGCAAATACCGATATCCACCACATTCAATCCACCGGCGAGGAGCCCCCGCACAAGGGCCTTGTAGAGACTGGGGGAACTCAGTCGGCCATCTCGCCCGACCGAGATCGTCTTCACCCCACGGTCTTTCACATAGGTGCAGTAGGCCCGCCCCACTTGCTCCGCGATCGAATCGGTGAGCTCCTGGCCCACGATGCCACGCAAATCATATTCGCGAAATAGTCCCATAGATTTCCCTGTGATGTGTGATCAGTGACGGGTGATGAGTATGAAAAAATGCGCGACTCGGCTCTCCACACATCACCGATCACGCATCACTCATCACTGTTTCACGCCTCTCCCATAATCATCCTGAAACCGGACAATATCGTCTTCCCCAAGATAGGGTCCGTTTTGCACTTCAATGATATGCAGAATCTCTTGGCCAAGGTTTTCCAACCGATGTCTGGTTTCAAGAGGAATTTCTGTACTATGACCAATGTTGAGATCGAAGACCTCATCGCCTCTGGTCACCCTCGCCGTCCCGGCTATGACCACCCAATGCTCGCTTCGTCGATGATGCATCTGTAGTGAGAGACGCCCTCCCGGCTTCAC
>JANYEF010000497.1 GCA_025363325.1 Nitrospira sp.
CGATGAGCGTCTGAAAGTTGAGCAGATTCATGATCCTGGTTTCGACGAGCTGCGCTTGGGGGAGGGGAGCGGTCACGCGAAGGATCGGCTCATGAGGAAAAAACACTGTTCCTTCCCGCATGGCGTGCACGTCGCCGGAGAACCGCAGGGTTTCCAGATAGTCCAGGCACGATCGACTGAACCGTCCGGTCTGTGTGAGCCATTCCAGCTCAGCTTGGCTGACGCGCAGCTGCTCCAAGAAATCCAGGACTTGCTCCAGGCCTGCGGCCATCAAGAAGCCACGTTGGGCCGGCAACCTCCTGACGAAAAACTCAAAGACAGCCGTGTCCATCATGCCTTGCTCGACGTAGGCCTGCACCATGGTGAGTTGATAGAGGTCTGTCAGGAGAATGCTGGAACAGGGGTTCATGCAGCGAGGCCTTCTAGTCTGGTTGGGATCGCTCCCAATCGAATCATGGCCTCTTCCGCCTTGCGTCCATCCTCCCAGGCCACATTGACGGCCCGGATTGCATCGGTCAGCAAGCAGACGTGGTAGCCGAGCACCCGCGCGTCTCTGACCGTGTGGAGGACGCAATAGTCCGTTGCGAGCCCGCCGATGAAGAGTCGCTTGATGCCCGCATCCTGCAAGTGCCTATGCAGGGGCGTATCTTGGAATGCCGAATAGGCTTCCTTGTCCGGCAGGGTCGCCTTATGAATGATGGTGGCCGTTTCCGGGATAGGGAACGAGAGAGGCGGCAGAGCGCCAGCCGACCCAGCCACGCAATGGATTGGCCAGGGCCCGCCCTGCTCGCGAAAGGAACAATGGTTGGGGGGATGCCAGTCCTGGGACAAGAAAATCGGCAGGCCGCGTGATTGGAAACGATCGATGTACCCGCGCAGGACCGGGACGATCTCGTCACCTTCCTTCACCCCTAAGGCTCCGCTGGGGAGAAAATCGTTCTGGATATCGGCGATCAGCAAGGCATCGCCGACCCACAGCTCTTCCCTTAGTGAACTCATAGCTTCACAACGGTCATATCAATAATACGATGCTCGGACAAGACGGCGGCTAACGCCCCTGTTGGGATAACAGACGAATGTAGGCCACCACGTCCTGCATTTCCCCGTCCGTCAGCTGGCCTCGCCATGCATGCATGGGGCTGAAGACGACCCCGAATTCGATGGTCCTCAAGAGTTCTTCGTCGGATTTCAGAAAGGACATAAAGCGGTGAAAATTGGCCGGTGCCACCTTGAGAGTCTTCGCGTCCGGTCCATCCCCCCAGCCTCCGACACCGTGGCAGGCCTGGCAATGACGCTCATACACAGCTTTGCCGCGTGTGGTATCGGCGGGATACTCTTGTGCATGGAGGAGGGGAGCGAATAGGAGACCGATGAATCCCATGGTCAGGGTGACTCTGTGTGCCGACATTACGTTAAGAGGGGAAATTCGCATCATAGCCTCTTCTAACCAGTTGCGGGAAATCATGAGGTATGTCCGACTGTGAAATGTTTCCTTGCTTCGACGTTGTTCGTGAAGCAATTCTGGAATCTCTTGACCTGTTGATCTGTTGAATGTTCGGAATTCATCAGATCAACAGATCGTCAGATATCTTTCACTTCACGTTTCACCTTTCACGCCCACGCCTAACGATCTTCGCATGCTGTCAGCTTTTCTTGGTCGTGTGGGCCACGAACGGCGAATAGAGTTGCTGCATCTTGGTGCTGCCGCATTTCGGGCATGTCACTTTAGTGGATTCATGTTCCTTCAGCGTCAAGACCATCAGCGATTCTTTCCCGCAGTCCAGACAATTATAGTCGTACATGGGCATGAAGTACCTCCTTGCAGGCTGAGGAAAAACTATGTTGGCACACGAGACTGGCGGGACAGGTTCATCTGGTTTGTCTCGTTCACCCAAACAAACCAAATAGACTCGATAAACAAGAGAAACCATCCGGCTCTCGCGCGTCACGGTCTGTGTCTCTGACGAAATTTTCCAGCATCCTGTTATCGGACGATGGGGGACGGGCGATGGACCGTCGTCGCCTGAGGGCCTTTCTCGCCCTCTTCAAGGTTGAAGGTGACGTCAGTGCCGTCACTCAATTCATCGAACGTGAGACCCTGCAGCGCGTGTTTGTGAAAGTACACCTCGCCGCCGCCCTCCTTGAGGATGAAGCCGTATCCCTCCTTCGGGAACAGTTTGCAGATCACGCCTCGAAATGGCGGGATCGGAGACGTACGTACCTCGATGCGACCCCGCTTCTCGCGGTACTTGCGGAGTTCGATGGCGATGGTGTCGAAGGCGGTTCTGATGGCCTCCTCGAACGTCTTATCTTCCTTGCGGGCCGTCTTGGTCTGGCGGCCAGGGAGTGTGACGACGATGAGCGCTTCGGCGACGTTGGCCAACTTTTTGTGGTGGAGATTTTTCGTCAGGGTGACTCGCCCATGGATCAGATCTTGATGCCTCTCCTGGAGGTCTGCCATGCGGGATTCAATCTCACTTTTCCAGCGGGGGGTCATCTCGATGTTTCGACTTTCAATTGCCAGTTCCATGCGGCCTCCTCTTCTTGTTCACTTGGTCTGTTTGGTCTGTCGGGTCTATCTGGTCTATTTGGTTTGTCTGGTCTGTCTGGTTTTTTGGTTGAAGGAAACCAACCAGATAAACAAAACAAACCAGATCAACCAGGCCAACAGCTGATGGTTGATATCAGCAAGCGATGTGCCGTCCTCGAACGGAGGCTTGGGGTGAGAGGCCAGAGGCTAGGGGGCTGATATTTCTTGCCTCTTGCCCCTTGCCGCGTGCCTCTCGCCTAATTGAAGTGGCGCATTTTTCCTCAGTAGCACCCTTGGTAGTGAAGCTCAATGCGCCAGTGAAAAATGGTCGAGGGGCAAGAGGCGAGAGACAAGGGGGCTGAATATGAGGTCAATCTCTTTCCTCTCACCCCTGGCCTCGTGCCCCTTGCCTGATATCTGGGTGGGAACATGAATTGCGTACCGTTATGACATTACGATGCTCACGCTTACGAAACAGACCCTGCAACGATATCTTCGTGGCCGGTTCGGTCCCACGGCGACCTTGTTGACCTATGGGGTCATCGGAAAAGAAAGTTCGCAGGGCACCCTCAAACAGTATGGCTATGGCACGCCGGTCAAGCTGACATTTCAAGTTGGGCGGAAGATTCAGTCCGCGGTGCTGGAAACCATGAAGCCGGGGCCCTTCGGCCATGAGCACCCTGCGGATCGCGCGCAGGCGATCCTATGGGACTATGACTCCTATGGCCGGCTGCCGCGTCATGTACAGGCGCTCGACGTCGGGGCCTTTACCGACGATCGGCAGATGATTTCGGTAGCCGAGGCGTGCGAATTTTTCGTCCTGACCCAGTGGACGGAGGGGGCCAGCTATCATGTCGATCTGGAGCGATTGGCCAAAGGCGGAAGGCTCCGGAAACAGGATCGAGAGAGGACGATAGCCCTGGCCCGCTACCTGGCGCAGATTCATGCCAGAAAATTGCGCGATCCCGCCCTCTATCGGCGTCGGCTTCGGGAATTGCTCGGTCACGGCGAGTGCATTATGGGGCTGACCGACAGTTACCCCGACCGCTACGAGTTCATCACGGCGGATCTCTTGCGCGGGATCGAGGAAGCCTGCAACCGCTGGCGCTGGCGCCTGCACGGGGAGGGCCAGCGTCTGTCGCAAGTCCATGGAGATTTTCATCCCTGGAATGTCTTGTTCCGGAAGGGGACAGATTTTTCAGTGCTCGACCGGTCACGAGGGGAGTGGGGAGAACCGGCGGACGACGTGACCTCGATGACGATCAACTACCTCTTTTTTTCGCTCTGTCGCTGGGGCGATTTGCGCGGTCCTCTCGAAGTCCTCTTCCGATTGTTCTGGGAGACCTACATGGAAGCGAGCGAGGATAACGACGTGACGGGGGCAGCGGCCCCGTTCTTTGCGTTTCGAGGATTGGTCTTGGCAAGCCCGGTCTGGTATCCCAAGCTGTCCGTCGAGATGCGCCAGACCATCTTTCGATTTATCGAACATGTACTGGATGAGCCGCGTTTCGATCCTTCTCGCGTGAACGAATATTGTCGGGGGTGATTGAGAAATTGCTCATTGAGTCATTTATCCATTGATCAAATCGTCAATGAATCAATCGATGACTT
>JANYEF010000559.1 GCA_025363325.1 Nitrospira sp.
TTGGAATTCCCTCCTTATGTGCGTGCGTCGATGTTGGTTATCAGAACTGCACCGCCTTATCCTTCCCTGCCTTTTTCACGGATCATCCACTCCTGTATGTACGGCCAGCAATTGAGGAGCTCGACACCGCCTTTCTCGCAGGCGTTCAGAAATCGAACTATCTCGACGTCCACGAGCGTCACTCCGTTGAGGTCCAGCGCAATCCGCGATCGAGCGCCTTCTAGTTGCGTCTTCAATTCATCCAGATGCTTCGATTGCAGCCGACCGCTCACCCGAATCATCGTCTGTAGTCTGTGGGTTTCTCTTTCAATCCTTATTGTCATGTGCACTCCTGCGACCTGGATGGCAACAAATAGTGCAATGAAGAGACCAGTTGTAAGCCTTCGATATACTTGCGCTTAGCGTGGAAGAGGCTGCCGAACTTTCAGCATTTGCTGAATGATCGGCAAAAGTGGCAGAAGTATCCGGTGAAGTTTCAATTTCCCGAACCGATTGCGTGGAAGGCGGCGCGAGGAGGCGAAGTCAGAAAAACAGTCTAGCCCAGAAGGAAGGATTCTAGAGACTGGCTATTACGGTTGGCGTGTAAACAACATTCGACTTCTTTATCGTGCGTAGTCGGCTTGTCGAGTCTTGAACCGATTCTTGTTAATTCCCAGGGCCGTGATTTTTGACTCAAGCGTCTGCCTCGGGAGTCCGAGCTTGGCAGCGGCGCCAGTAGGGCCACTGACTTGGCCCCCACAATCCGCCAACGCGGCTTCAATGATTTCCTTTTCATGCTCGGCAATCGCGGCACCTAAGGGAACCACCGACCCCGACGGCCTGTGTCCTTCTGGTTTCAGCCAGGTCTCGTCGACAGAAAATGTTTCGCTATCGCACAGCACGACAGCCCGCTCGATGACATTCTGCAGCTCGCGAATGTTGCCGGGCCAGTCGTAGGATTGAAACAGCTTCAGGGTTTCTTTCTGTATGTTCCTGATCTTTTTTCCGGCCTTCTTTGCATAGCGCTCAATCATGTATGTGACGAGTAAAGGAATATCGTCCACCCGTTCGCGCAGCGAGGGTATCTGGATTGGAAAGACATTCAGCCTGTAGAAGAGATCCTGGCGAAATGTGCCTGCCGCCATGGCTGCCTTCAGGTCGCGGTTGGTAGCGGCCAGCACGCGCACGTCCACGGAAATCGATTGGCTGCCGCCGACTCGTTCAATTTCCCTCTCTTGGAGTACTCTCAACAGAGCGATTTGGGTCTCGGCCGGCAGGTCCCCGATCTCGTCAAGGAAGATCGTCCCGCCATCGGCCAGCTCAAACCGTCCCAGACGTCTTTGCAGCGCACCGGTGAATGCGCCTTTCTCGTGTCCGAACAGCTCGGAGGCGATGAGCGGAGCAGGGATCGCCGCGCAATTGACGCGAATAAGCAGCCGGGACGCCCGCTTCGAGCGCTGATGAATGGCCCGAGCGATCAGCTCCTTGCCCGTCCCGGTCTCACCCAGCACGAGCACCGTGGAATCCGACGGCGCCACTTTGGTGACTTGGGTCAAGACTTTGCGGATGGCTTCCGACGAACCGACGATTTCTTCAAACATCGAAGAGTGATCGATCTCTTCGCGCAGCGCCAAGTTTTCTTTTTGAATTCTTTCTTCGCCCCGTTTGCGATCGTCGATGTCGGTTCCTGTCGCGTACCAGCGAATGATCCGTCCTTCTTCGTCCCGCAAGGGGTTATAGCGGATCAGAAGCCACCGATACTGCCCATCCTTACGGCGAGCACGTAGCTCCAATTCAAATGGGGCTTCGCGTTCGAGCGCATGCTGGCGCTCGTTCTGTGATCTCTCGATATCATCAGAGTGAAAAAATCGTGCGCGAAAGTCATCCGCCATCACATCTTCCAAGCTCAGACCGCTGTAGTCGAGCACAAATCGATTCGCATAGAGAGTTTTCCCATCGGGTCCCAGGACACAAATGAGTTGAGCGATCGCGTCGGTGATGCGCCGCAGCTCCCGTTCGTCTTGACGGAGCTTCTCTTCTGCGCGCTTACGGTCTTCGATCTCCGTCCTGGTTCCATACCACCGGATGATGCTTCCCCCTTCGCCCCGCAATGGGCTGACACGGATGAGAAACCAGCGATACTGCCCGTCCTTGCCAAGCAGTCGTGCTTCCAGCTCGTAAGGGGCGCCGATCGATATCAACCGTTGACGTTCACTCAACACCATGTCCCGATCGTCCGGATGAACGAACATCGCCAGATGGTCTTCCTGAGGATCGTTGGGGAGAAGCCCGTGATATTCGCGTGCGACCTGATTTGTGTAGAGACCACTCCCATCCGGCCCCATGACGAAAATATGTTGAGGGACGGCATCGATGAGTTGTCGCAGCTCTTGTTCGCTTTGCCTGAGTTTTTCTTCCGCATACTTGTGCTCAATGGTCACAGTCGCCAGATGAGTGATCTGTCCGATGAGGTGTTGATGGTACGCACTAGGGCTACCAGGTTCGCGCGAGTAGATCGCGAAGGCGCCCAATACTGTGTCATCGGATGACAAGATAG
>JANYEF010000570.1 GCA_025363325.1 Nitrospira sp.
GAAGTGTGTGACGGGCGAGTCCTCGGGGGCCACCGAAATCTGCATGCCCCCTTGAGCCATCACGCTGTTGGAGTCGCCGAGACGGAGCTTCGTAGCCAGGATGACCTTGGCGCCCGCCGCATGCGCATGGAGCGCCGCCGCACAGCCGGCGCCGCCGCCGCCCACCACCAGGACATCGGTCGTATAGTCGGCCGTCAGATCGAACCCGTCGGCAATGGGGCTATCGCCCTCCAGCAATGTCGCCAACTCGAGAACCGTCTTATCCCCCTCATTAGGACCAAAGCGGATCGGCCGATAGGCTCGCTCCCGAAAATCAGGATGATATTTGTGGATCAGTTCGTCGCGATCCGCGGGAGAAAACTTGGAAAGAGTCTGCTTGCGTCGGGCATCCCGTGTCTGGTGCACGATCTGTTGAAGCGCATGGATGTCCACGTCTCGAACCTCTGGGTAAAAGGGAGTGCGATCGCGCGCGCTATTTCACCGTCGCGCAGTGATCGACCAGTTCTTTCTCAGTCATCTTGAGGATCTTGGTCCACTCGTCATTAAAGCGGCCGTCTTGAATTTCCTTGATGCGCGTATCAAGGCCCAGTGGCTTCTCGGTGAAATGAGCCCCCTGCGCACGGCTCACATACAGCGCCACGAGATTGGGGGCGATGTCCGCAATGCAGACCGGCGTGCACATCCCGCACATCACGCAATCCATGAACATCTCAGACACGCTTTTGAAGTCACCGAATACGGCTTTCCAGACTCCCTCTCGCACGTCGATCTTCTGCGGACAGGCTTCGGTGCAGGCGTTGCAGTTCCGGCAGAGCGGCGCTTCGGGATAGAGATTGAAGAGGTCTTGTTTCGGATCTTTGAGCGTCTGAATGTCGTAGGTGGCCTTCCGGGCTGGGAACGGCGGCATCATCGTGATCGACATGCCATCTTGCACCGCCATTTGGCAGGCTAGGCAGGTCCTCACCTTCGGGTCGTCCTTGGTCCGATAATAGGCCGCGCAGGCGCCGCAGAACCCGCCGAGACAGCCGGCCCCACGGACGACTTCCTGGCCCGAATACCATAAGGCCTTAATAATCGTGATCCCCTCCGGCACGTCGTACTTCTTGCCGGCAATCTCGATGGTGACCATCTTGTGCCGGAGGACTTCCGGCTGATCGATGACATCCTCTTTATCTTCTTGTGCCATCTTCCTCTTCTAAAACATTCAACCTGATGCGTGCGGGTAGATCGCTCCACCCATCACGCATCACAGATCACACTTCACTGCCTTTATGCAATCGCGTCCACGATCGCATTCAAGGTGGGGCTTGGACGCATCGCTTTCGCTGCCTTTGCATCATCGGGATGATAGTACCCGCCGACATCGACCGGCTTCCCCTGAGCAGCAAGTAACTCGCCCGAGATCTTGGCTTCATTGTCCGCCAGATCCTTGGCAATCTTGACAAAGCGTGCTGCCAGGCCCTTATCCTGAGTCTGTTGGGCCAAGGCTTGCGCCCAGTACAAGGCCAGATAGAAATGGCTTCCGCGGTTATCGATCTCACCTACCTTGCGGGCTGGCGACTTATTGCTCTCCAGGAACTTCGCATTGGCCTGATCGAGCGCATCGGCCAAATTTTTGGCTGCTTGATTATTTGCCACCTTGGCGAGATGTTCCAATGAGGCGGCTAACGCGAGGAATTCACCGAGCGAATCCCAACGGAGATACCCTTCCTCCTGGAACTGCTGCACATGCTTGGGCGCGGAACCGCCGGCGCCGGTCTCGAAGAGACCACCGCCGTTCAGCAGAGGAACAATCGAGAGCATCTTGGCGCTGGTCCCGATTTCGAGAATCGGGAACAAGTCTGTGAGATAGTCCCGCAACACGTTCCCTGTCACAGAGATCGTGTCTTTCCCTTCCTTGATCCGCTCCAACGAAAGACGCGTCGCATCGGCCGGCGTCATGATCCGGATGTCGAGGCCCTTGGTATCATGATCTTTCAAGTAGCGTTCGACCTTCACGAGCAATTGGGCATCGTGCGCTCTGGTCTTGTCCAGCCAGAAAATCGCCAGAGCGCCGGTGGCCGTGGCTCGATTCACCGCTAACTTAACCCAGTCCCGGATCGGCGCATCCTTCACCTGACACATGCGCCAGATATCGCCTGCTTCGACGTTATGTTCCAGCAAGGTCTTCCCTGAGGCATCCACTACACGGATCATGCCGTTGCCCGATGCCTTGAAGGTCTTGTCGTGCGATCCGTATTCCTCCGCCGCTTGTGCCATGAGGCCCACGTTGGGCACGCTCCCCATGGTTTTCGGATCGAAGGCGCCGTGCTTTTTACAGAATTCGACGACCTCGTGATAGACCGGCGCGTAACTGGAATCCGGAATCACACACTTCGCGTCATACGCCTTGCCGTCAGGGCCCCACATCTTTCCCGAGTCACGAATAACCGGGGGCATGGAAGCGTCGATGATGATGTCGCTGGGTACATGCAGGTTGGTGATCCCCTTATCGGAGTTCACCATCGCCATGGGAGGCCGCTTCTGGTACACAGCCTGGACGTCTGCCTCAATCGCCTTGCGCTGATCGTCCGGCAACGCCTTGATCTTCGCGTAGAGGTCGCCGATCCCGTTGTCCGGATCCACGCCTAGCTTCTTGAGCGTCTCGCCATGCTTCTCGAACACGTCCTTGTAATAGACCGTCACGGCATGACCGAAGATCTTGGGATCCGAGACCTTCATCATGGTGGCTTTCATATGGAGCGAGAACAGCACGCCCTGCTTCTTGGCATCTTCGATCTGCTCCTCCAGAAACTGCCGCAGGGCCCGCTTGCTCATGAACGTGGCATCGATGATTTCATTAGCCTGCAGCGTCACTTTCGGCTTGAGCACGGTCGTCTTGCCATCCTGCCCGACGAACTCGATCCTGGCGTCCGTCGCCGCAGTCGTCGTCATAGACTTTTCGTTGGAAAAGAAATCTCCGCCCTTCATATGGCTGACATGTGTCTTAGAGTCCGGACTCCAGACTCCCATCTTATGCGGATGCTTCCTGGTATGCGCTTTCACCGAGAGTGGCGCGCGGCGATCGGAGTTGCCTTCGCGCAGAACCGGGTTGACGGCGCTCCCTTTGACTTTGTCGTAGCGGGCCTTGATATCCTTCTCTTTATCGTCTTTCGGATTTTCCGGGTACTCGGGAAGCTTGTAGCCCTGACTCTGCAGTTCTTTGATAGCCCCTTGAATCTGGGGAAGCGAGGCGCTGATGTTCGGGAGCTTGATGATATTGGCTTCCGGTGTCTTAGCCAGCTCGCCCAATTCAGACAATGCGTCCGCCTGCTTCTGCTGCGGCGTCAAGTAGTCAGGAAACACCGCGAGCATGCGTCCGGCCAATGAAATATCCCGCAATTCAACCGACACACCAGCTGCTTTGCTGAACGCGTTAATAATGGGAAGAAATGAATAGGTCGCCAGCATTGGCGCCTCATCGGTCTTCGTATAAATAATTTTCGATGCTTGTGTAGCCATGGTTTTCCCTCTTTCAGCCTCTTGTTAGTTCAGCGCATTCAACGCCGAACCTGCCTTGAACCACGCGATCTGTTGCTCAGTGATGCTGTGGTTCGCCTGGATGGTGAGCGCTGTGCCATCCGTCTTGTGTATTGACACCTGCACCGGTTTGCCAGGAGCCAGACTGCTGAGCCCCGTCACGCTGATGCGGTCCTGTTGCTCAATCTTCTCGTAATCCTTCGGGTCAGCGAAGGTCAACGCCAAGATCCCCTGCTTCTTCAAATTGGTCTCGTGAATGCGGGCAAAGCTCTTCGTCATGACGACGCGCACATTGAGGAACCGCGGTGACATGGCGGCATGCTCTCGGCTGCTGCCCTCGCCATAGTTTTCGTCGCCGACCACGATCGAGCCGATGCCCTTGGCCTTGTAGCGGCGGGCGATCTGGGCCATAGTGAGGCCCGCTTCGCCAGTCAAGACATCCGTGCCCTTGCCGGGCTCGGAAGAAAATGCATTGTTCGCCCCGAGGAACATATTGTCGCTGATCCTGTCCAGATGGCCGCGGAACTTGAGCCAGGGACCGGCTGGAGATATGTGATCGGTCGTCGTCTTGCCCTTGGTCTTGATCAACAGCGGGAGTTTCTCGAAGTCTTTGCCGTCCCAACGTGGAAAGGGCTGGAGCAACTGCAACCGCTCGCTGGTCGGCGGAACTTCAACGGTCAAGCCCTCGCCGTTGGCGGCTGGCGCAACGAAGCCTTCCTCAGCCTTCGCGAAACCCTTGGCCGGAAGCTCTTCGCCCTGCGGGGGCTGGAACTTAAATTCCTTGCCATCCGCCCCCTTGAGCGTCTGATTCACAGGATCGAAGCCAAGATCGCCCGTAATGGCGTAGGCCGTCACGACTTCAGGACTCGCGAGGAATGATAACGTTTCATTGATGCCATCGTTGCGGCCGGGGAAATTGCGGTTGAAGGAGCTGACGATCGAATCCGCTTTCCCCTTTACGCCATCGGCCCGCTTCCATTGCCCAATGCAGGGGCCACAGGAGTTGGACAGCACCGTGCCGCCCAACTTTTCAAATGTGTCCAAGAACCCATCGCGCTTCATCGTATTGTAAATGCGCTCGGAGCCAGGAGACACGAGGAACGAGGCTTTCGCTTTAAGCCCAGCCTTCAACCCTTGCTGGGCAATGTGGGCCGAACGGCTGATGTCTTCATAGGATGAATTGGTACAGCTCCCAATCAGCGCAGCTTTCAGTTCGACCGGATAACCCTTCTCCTTGGCTTCCGCCGCCATCTTGGAAATCGGCCTGGCGAGATCCGGCGTATGAGGCCCGACGACATGGGGTTCGAGTGTCGACAAATCGACTTCGACGATCTGGTCGTAGTACTTCTCAGGCGACTGATAGACCTCAGGGTCCGCCACAAGCAATGTCTTGTTGGCGATCGCCAGGTTGGCCAAATCGGCCCGATCCGTGATGTTCAGATAGGCGACCATCTTCTGATCGAAGGGAAACACCGATGTCGTGGCGCCCAGTTCCGCGCCCATGTTGCAGATCGTCCCTTTACCGGTCGCACTGATGGTGTCCGCACCGGGGCCAAAGTATTCGACGATCTTGTTCGTCCCGCCCTTCACCGTGAGCAAGCCGCAGAGGTACAGAATCACGTCCTTCGGCGAGGCCCAGCCGCTCAACTTGCCGGTCAGGCGGATGCCGATCAGTTTCGGGTGGAGGA